>NZ_JARAVO010000075.1:0-37503 GCF_033792805.1 Streptomyces sp. PA03-1a | reverse complement strand
GTGTAGGGGGCTTCCAGGCGGCGGGCTTCCTCGTCGGTGATGTCGAGGTCGAGGGACGCGACGGCGTCGTCGATCTGCCGGATGGTGCGGGCGCCGACGACGGGGGCCGCGACGACGGGGTTGCGGCGCAGCCAGGCGAGGGCGATCTGTGCGCGGGTGCGGCCTCGGGCGGCGGCGATGGCGCCGACCTCGTCGATGATCTGCCGGTCGCTTTCGGTGTTGCCGTAGAGCGTGTCGGCGTAGGCGCCGTCGGTCGCGGCGCGGTCGCCGGTGGTGGCCTGGTCGAAGGGGCGGGCGAGGCGGCCGCGTGCCAGGGGGCTCCAGATCATGGTGGCGACGCCCTCGTCGGCACAGAGCGGGAGCATTTCGCGTTCCTCCTCGCGGGCGAGCAGGTTGTAGTGGTCCTGCAGGGTGACGAACCGGGCCCAGCCGTGACGTTCCTGGAGGTGGAGGGCCTTGGCGAACTGCCAGGCGTGCATGGAGGACGCGCCGAGGTACCGGGCCTTGCCGGACTTCACGACGTCGTGCAGCGCTTCCAGCGTCTCCTCCAGCGGCGTGTCGCTGTCGAGGCGGTGGATCATGAAGACGTCGACGTGGTCGGTGCCCAGGCGACGGAGGCTGTGCTCGACCTCGCTCATGATCGCCTTGCGGGACAGGCCGCCGCCGTTGGGGCTGCCGGGGCGCATGACGTGGCGGACCTTGGTGGTGATGACGACGTCGTCGCGGTCCGCATAGTCCTTCAGCGCGCGGCCGAGGATCTCCTCGCTGGAGCCGTAGGAGTACAGGTTGGCGGTGTCGAAGAAGTTGATGCCCGCTTCCAGGGCGTGCTTGATCAGGGGCCGACTGGCCTCTTCGTCCAGGGACCAGACGGGGTGGCCGCGGTCGGGTTCGCCGTAGGTCATGGCGCCGATGGCCACCGGGGAGACGTCCAGGCCGGTGCGGCCGAGTTTGATGTAGCGCACGAGGGGACTCCTACAATGGAGGACGACATTAAGCGGAGATCTCTCCGCTTGACCTCGGCCACGTTAACGGAGAGCTCTCCGTTTCGCAACGGACGGCCGTCCGCACGCCTGGAGGACCCATGCCCGACGCCGCACGGCAGCGCTCCGACGCGCTGAAGAACCGGGAAGCCATCCTCCAGGTCGCCCACGACGCGCTCGCCGAATCCCCGGACGCCTCGCTCAACTCGATCGCCAAACGCGCGGGCGTCGGCCCCGGCACGCTCTACCGGCACTTCCCCACCCGGGAAGCGCTGATCCTGGAGGTCCACCGCCGCGACGTCGACCGCCTGGTGGACTCGGTGCCGGGCATTCTCGCCGCCCACGCCCCGCTGGACGCGCTGCAGCACTGGTTCACCACCCTCGCCGCCTACGTACGCATCAAGCACGGCCTCGGAGAAGCACTGCACTCCGCCGCCGCGCAAGAGGTCGTCAGCGCCTCGTGGCCCCCGGTCACCGCGGCCGTGGGCCGACTCCTCGACGCATGCGAACGCGCAGGCGAGGTACGCCCCGGCATCGACCCCGTCGACGTCATCATGCTCATGAGCTGCCTGTGGCGTACCCCCGACAACCCCGAAGGCGCCGCCCAGGCCAAGCGCCTGCTGGAACTGGCGATCGACGGCTTCCGGCCGTAGAGCGGTTCCGTTCACCAAGGGACTCGGTGGCGGGCGGGAGGCAAGGCGACCCCCCGGAGCCGCCCGCGACCGGTCCGTCAGGCGTGTCCAGGCCTCATGCCTGCATGCCGCCGTCGACCGGGAGCACGGTCCCGGTGACGTACGAGGCACGGTCGCTCAGGAGCCAGGCGGCGGCCTGGGCGATCTCGTCGGGGTCGGCCGCACGGCGCAGCGGGGTGCGCGCGTTCAGCTGGTCGACGACGCCGGGTGCGCGGTCGTTCCACTCACGGATCATCTCGGTCAGTGTGGTGCCGGGGGCGATGGCGTTGACGCGGATGCTCTCCGGGCCGTAGGTGACGGCTGCCGACTCAGTGAGGCTGTTGACCGCGCGCTTCATCGCACCGTAGGCAGGCAGTGTGGGGTTGCCCCTGAGGCTGCCGACGGACGAGTTGTTGACGATCGCCCCCGTGCCGGCGGTGGCCCGGATGGCGGCGACCTCGGCGGACATGGCCAGCCACGGACCCTTGAGGTTCACGGTGTAGACGTGGTCGAAATCCGCCTCGGGCACGTGGTCCAGCGGGGCCGGCGGCACGCTGGTCGCCGCGTTGTTGAAGGCGACGTCGAGCCGGCCGTACAGGTCCACGGCGCGGTCGACGGCGGCACGGACACTGGCCCCGTCGGCCAGGTCGCACACCGCGTACCCGGCGGTGCCGCCCGCCGCCCGGATTTCCTCGGTCACCGTCTTGAGCTGGTCCTCCGTGCGGGCCGCGAGCAGCACCCGGGCGCCCTCCCGGGCGAACAGCCGCGCTGCGGCGGCGCCGATACCGCGACCGGCACCGGTGATGAAGGCGACTTTGCCGGCCAGCAGGCCCATGGCGGCGGGGGCGGAGGTGTCGATGGTCTGTGCGTCGTCCATGGCATCGAGCCTCCGTCCGTCCGCGCAGCCCATCCAGGCACCGGCGGTACCTGGATCGGCTTTGGGGCACCGCGCACACTGGACGGCGTGGACAGACGGGAACTCGCAGGCTTCCTGCGCAGCAGGCGTGAGGGCATCACCCCCGCCGACGTGGGTCTGCCCGCCGGGCCGCGCCGCCGCACCCCGGGGCTGCGCCGCGAGGAGGTGGCGCAGCTGGCGTTCATCTCGACCGAGTACTACACCCGGCTGGAGCAGTCCCGCGGCCCGCGCCCGTCGCGCGAGGTGCTCGCCGGTCTGGCCCGGGCCCTGCGCCTGTCGGACGCCGAACGCGACCACCTGCACCACCTCGCCGGCGCCCCGCCCGGCCCGCCCGCCGGGCCCCCGCGTGAAGTGCGGCAGAGCATCCTCGACCTGCTGCGGCGGCTGCCGCACGCCGCGGCGATCGTGCTGTCCGCGACATACGAGGTGATCGCCTGGAACGACCTGGCGGCAGCTCTGCTGGAGGACTTCTCGGCTCTGTCCCGGCCCGAGCGCAACCTGGTCCGCCGTGCCTTTCTCGCACCGCGATCGCGGGAGCGGCTGGTGTACGACCCGTCCGAGGCGGCGGCGTTCGCCCACGCCGCGGCCCGGCACCTGCGTGCCACCGCCGCCCGCTACCCCGACGACCCCGAGGTGGCCGCCCTGGTGGAGGACCTCCTCGCCGGCAGCGCGGAGTTCGCCCGGCTGTGGGCCGCCCACGACGTGCACGCCGAGCCCACCCTGCGCAAGACCGTCCACCACCCGCTGATCGGCCGCATCACCGTGAACTGCGACGTCCTCGACATCACCGACCGCGACCAGCAGGTCGTGATCTACACCGCGGACCCCGGCTCGCCCGCGGAGGAGGCGCTGCGGCTCCTGTCGGTGATCGGCACGCAGCGCATGGACGTGTCCGGCTGAGCCGGACCACGGTGGCAGTCCGGTCACGACATGTTCAGACTCCGCCGGGCCGTGCGAGTGACCGCGCGAGGCGCTGCACCACGTCGTCCACGACGTCGGGCTCGGGTCCGGTCCAACTCTCGAATCGTCCGCCGATCGCTTCCTCGACCAGCGCCTCCCCCGTGGCCGCCGGCACGCCCCAGCGTGCGAGGAACCAGGCGAGCACCTGCTTGCAGTGCCCGTACCACGCATCCCCGGCGCGGGTGCGGTCCACGACATGCGTGACCAGGCGAACGGCAGCACGCTGCCATGCGTGTTGTCTGTCCTCGACCGAGACGGAGTCCAGTCGGTACCGGTCGAAACGCCCGGCCAGGTCCGCCAGCCAGGCGCGCCACTCACACAACGCCGTGGCGACTCTGGTCAGAGTCTCGTCCGGGCTGGTGATCGAGTCCCGTGGACAGCACCAACTGCCGACTGGGCCACCACCGATGTCCCCCTCGTCGTGCCCCCAGCGCCAGCCGAGCGCCCAGCGACCGAAGCGCTCGACGAGGGCGCGGGTCATGGCATCCGCCCAAACCTGCCCTTCGCCGTCGGACCAGCCGATCACAGCCGGGTCCGCAGCGGACCCCGCAGGTCGGACGGGCACCTGCCGGGCAGGCCCAAGGGCGGCAACCACCTCGGGGGTCGACGGAGCGTCGAAAGGGTGGAGGCGGGGGTCGACCTCCGCCCAGGTAAGGTCGTAGGGAGCGAGGTCATACGGCACTGGCTAACCCTGTCACAGCAGGCCACCGACCGCTCAAGGTGACCTCACACCGAGCGGCCTCCTGCGATTGAGGGACAACCCTTAGCTGAGGGCGATACCACCGTTGACCTTGATGCGTTCGCCGGTGATGAAGCCGGCGTCCGGTGTTGCGAGGAAGGCCACGGCGGCGGCGACGTCTTCCGGTCGGCCCATGCGTCCCAGTGGCACTTCGGCGGCGTATGCGGCCAGGGAGTCGGGGTCCGCTCCGGCGTGCCGTTCGACCGGGATCCAGCCTGGGGCGACGGTGTTCACGGTGATCCCGAACGGGCCGAGGGCTTGGGCCCAGGACTTGGTCAGGCTGTGCTGGGCGGCCTTGGCGGCAACGTAGGCCGACATCTCGGGCACCGCGCGCTCCAGCACGTCCGAGCCGATCTGGATGATCCGGCCGCCACCGTGCTCGCGCATGGTCGGCAGTACCGCCTGCATCAGCAGTGCGGGGCTCTTGACGAAGAACACGAGCTGGGCGAGATGGTCTTGCCAGGTCACCGTCGCCGGATCCACGTCGGGCTGCGGGCCGGTTGCGTTGACGACGAGAGTGGCAACCGGGCCGAGGCGGGCCGTCACGTCCGCCACGAGCCTGGTGACGGCGGCCTCGTCGGTCACGTCTGCGGCGAAGGCCTCGGCGGTGCCGCCCGCGGCGCGTACGTCCGTCACCACCCGGCGAGCGGCCTCGGCCCCCGACCGGTACACAACGGCCACCGGGTGCCCGTCGGACGCGAGACGTCGGGCGATCACTGCGCCGAGGCCACGCGAGGCCCCGGTGACCAGCGCGGTACCGGTGATCGCTGCACCTTCAGACATGAATGCAGCGTACATGGAGATATGAACGTGACTGGCTCGCGCGGGCACGATGTGACGCGGCAGACAGTTAAGCATCACAACAGTGTCATAAAGGCGCCACATCAAGAGAGCGGCCCTCCCCCGAGATAACGCCAACAGCACGCCCAGATAGCCGTCTACCTGGCGCTTCGCCTACCCTTCCCACGCAAACACGCCGTCCACCTTGATGATCAGACAGTGTGATACGTTCATCCAGCATTGAGTTCAGGGGGCGGTCCGACCTGGATCCCGCGGCAAGCAGGACCACACCGCTCAGCGCGCGTCCCACTGGGCCTGCCATGAGCCGTGGTGATGCGACATTGGAGGCCACTCATACGTGCGGGTGATGACGCAGACTCCCTTGAGCAGGCGACGAAGGACTTCATGGCCGCGCGTCCCCGGCTCTTCGGTATCGCCTACCGCGTGCTGGGCAGTGCCGCGGAGGCCGAGGACATCGTCCAGGAGACGTGGCTGCGGTGGCAGACCGTCGACCGTGGCGACGTCCAGGATCCGGCCGCGTTCCTTGCGACGATCACCAGCCGTCTCGCCATCAATTGCGCCAAGTCGGCCAGGATGCGGCGCGAGTCGTACGTCGGGCCCTGGCTTCCGGAGCCGGTATACACCGGAGTGGATCCGCACTTGGGAGCGGAACGGGCCGAGGCACTCGACATGGCGGTTCTCTTCCTGCTGGAGAAGCTGAACCCAGTGGAGCGGGCCGCCTACGTGCTGAGGGAGGCATTCGACTATCCGTACCAGCAGGTCGCGGACATCCTGGAGACGAGTGAGGCCAATACGCGCCAGTTGGTGAGCCGTGCCCGGAAGCATCTGGCGGCGGAACGCAGGGAGCCGGTCAGTTCCACCGCGCACCGGCGCCTGCTGAAGGCGTTCGTCGCGGCGGCGCGAACCGGCGATCTGGCGGCACTTGAGGAACTTCTCGCCGCCGACGTCGTCAGTTACGCCGACAGCGCGGGCACGCGCGGAGCGTCCAGGATCCCGATCGTCGGCCGGGCAGACGTCTCCAGGACTCTTGTCGCCTACTCCCCGCGCTTCTGGCCCGAGACGGAGATCCGCTGGGTGGAGGCCAACGGCAGGCCGGCTGCCCTCGTCTCGACCCGTGGTGACGCGGTGGCGCTCGTGACTGCCGATGTGTCGGAGCGGGGCATCGAGCGCATCATGTGGGTGGTGAGCCCCGCCAAACTGGCCCCCTACGTGGCATCACTGGCCCCCGGCCACCCGTAGGCCAGCATGGTGTTCACCGTCTCCGTGCCGCTCTTCGCGAACGCGGGAGGGGCGTCGGCCACGCCCGGACCACCGCCCTCGCCGGAACCCCGTCGTGCTGCTCAGCGGACGCTGAGCGAACCCCCTCACGGAGAATGTTCGATGACCCACGTGGCACCGTCCCCCACGTTGTTGTTCGCCCGGACGCTCACGGCCGCGAGGGACGAACGGATCTTCCTTGCCAAGCTGGCCGCGCTGGCCGCGCTGACCGCGCTGACCGCGCTCGGCGCCACCCTCACACTGCGGTCAGAACCGCCGGCCGCGGTCATCGGCGTGGTGCTCCTGGCCGCCATGTACACCCACGCGGTCGGGCTGCAGCACCAGGCCCTGCACCACTCGGCCTTCCGGCGGGCATGGCCGCACCGGCTCGTCGGAGTGCCGCTCGGCATACCGATGCTCGTGGTCTACAGCCACTACCGGGTCCGGCACCTGCAGCACCACCGCTACCTCGGTACGCCGCAGGACACCGAGTTCTTCGGCTTCGACACCCGTGAACCCCTGACGAAGGGGATGCTCCTGCGCGGACTGTTCGACTACCGGCGGCTCGCGGTGGTCGTCCGCGACGTCGCCCGCGCGGCAACCGGTCGCTGGCAGTACGAACTCGGCGGCATCAGCCGGAAGATGAGCCGCCGGATGATCACCGAGCACCTCGTCCTCGGCGGCGTCATCGCCTCGGTGGTCGTCCTCACCGCCGCCGGCTACCACGAGGAGGTGCTGCTCCTGTGGCTGCTGCCCCTGCTGCTCTCCGTGCCGATGCACTTCCTCGTGGAGCTGCCGGAACACATCCTCTGCGACACCGACACCGCTGATGTCCTTCGTAACACCCCTTCCATCCGGGGGAGTTGGTTCAGCACCTGGTTCACCAACGGCAACAACCTGCACATCGAGCACCACGCGGCGATGAGCGTCCCGATCAACCAGCTGCCCACCCGCCACGCGGAAACCGTCCGGTATGCCGTGCACGTGGAACGGACCTACCCCGACTTCTACCGCGCCCTGTGGCAGACGGTGCGGCGCTGAACCGGAGGCAGCCACTGCGTTCAGTGCGGTGGCGGTTCCGGGTCCAGGGCATTGCCGACGGTGCAGCCGCCCTCTCCGGGCATCCGCTGGATCCGGGGCGGCACCCACACCTCGGTGGCCCCGGGGCCCACGCGGGCAAGAAGGCAGTCCTGCGCGTCGAAGCCGTTGCCCTTCACCGACAGGAGAACGCCGACCAGGCCGCCGTCCGCCTTCACTTCGGTACGGATCGCCGGATCCAGGTCCAGGGCGGCGAGCGTACGGCGCACCTCGGCCTCGTCCACCCGGCCGCCCTCCGGCACCCGGGGGAGTTCCGCGCGGAGCTCCTCGTACGGCAACCGGGGCGGTTCGGGGGGTGGGGCGAAAGTCAGCGGAGGCCCATCCGGACACTCCACGTCACGCGGATCCTCACGCCACTCCGACCTGGGCGACACGCGCACCGCAAAACAGCGCCGCACGACGACCTCCTCGGCGTCGAGCCATCCGTCGTACGCCGAGCCGGACGTGCGGACGACCACGTCGACACCGTCCCCGTCGTGTGTCGAGGTACCCGTCACCCGCAGTACCTCCACGCCGTCGATGCCGGAAGCGGCGCGCCCGACCTCCTCCGCCGTGCGCGGACGCTGGCCGTAGAGCCGCTCACCCGCGGTCCTGGCCACCTCCCGTGCGGCGTCCGTCGCCTCGTCCTCGGAGGACTGCACCACCCCGCAGCCGACGGCGAACAGCAGCAGTGGGGTGAGCAGCAGTAGTCGGCGCATGCGTCCACCCTTCCGGCGCCGCACGCGGCGGGTAACCGTTCGCGTACTCAGACCGGCGTGGGTGATCGTACTCAGCCGGTGCGGCGATCAGAGACGGGCGCACCCCGTGAGGTTCCGGCGGCGGGCGTGAGGATGCTCAGTCGATACAGAATTCGTTGCCCTCGATGTCCAGCATGGGGATGCACGACTCGTTTTCCTCATCGGCGTACAGCGTTTGCACATGGGTGGCGCCGAGCGCGACGAGTCGTGCGCACTCAGCTTCGAGCGTGGCGAGGCGCTCGTCCCCCACGAGCCCGGTGCCGACCCGGACGTCGAGATGCACGCGGTTCTTGACGATCTTGCCTTCGGGGACGCGCTGGAAGTACAGGCGCGGGCCCACGCCTGAGGGATCACTGCACGCGAACCATGAACCCCGCTCCGCAGGAGGCAGGGTGCCGTTGAATTCCTCCCAGGTGGCGAACCCCTCCGGGGGCGGCGGTACGACGTACCCCAACACCTCGCACCAGAAACGAGCGAGGCGCTCAGGTTCTGCGCAGTCAAAGGTGACTTGGAACTTCTTGATCGCTGACATCGGCGCACCATAGCAGGCGGACCAGGGTGGGATGCCCGCACCCGGACCGCCGACCGACGGCAGTCGCCCTCAACAAGTGCTTCTACCTGGCATACGACAGAACAGCGGCAACGGCCGCTGGTTCTTCTAGATGAGGTGCGGGGCGGTGCGCGATGAGCCGTGGGGCAGAGTAGGGGCATGTCTACGTACGAGACGATGTCGTTCCACCTTGAGACCGAGCGGCTGATACTGCGGCCGTGGGCCGAGTCGGACGCCGCTGAATTCAGCGCCCTCCTCTCCGAACGCGGCAACGGCACGCCCACGGTCGAGCGCATCCGGACGGCCATCGCGGAACTGCTCGCCGCAACGGAGAGCACGGGGATCGCCCTGCTGCCCATCCAGCGTCGGGATGAAGGCGACTTCATCGGCTATTGCGGGTTGATCATCGGCCGCTCCACCCTGGACGAACCCGAAATCGCGTATGAGTTGTTCCAGCGCGCGCATGGGCATGGTTACGCCACCGAGGCGGCCCGTGCGGTGCTCGACGCCGCAATTGCGACCGGGCGGAAACGGCTCTGGTCGACCGTCGGCACGTGGAACACACCGTCGCTCCGTGTCCTGGAGAAGCTCGGGTTCGAGCGGGATCACGTTTCCACGGAGGACAACGGCGAAGTGGTCTGGCTGACACGCTCGTTGCCGTAACCCGCGGTGGTAGCCGGCCCCGAGGCCGCACCCAGGTCCGCGCCGGCCTTCACCGGCAAGATCATGATCTGCAGCCGACGCACCAGGGCGGGCATCGAAAGTTGATCTTCCGCGTGAACGGAGTCCGTTGCGGGGGTGGCGCCCGGCGGGCGCCTTGCCAACACTGGTGACGTACAGGCGACGGGGGGCACAGCCATGGGGACGCGCACAGAACCGGCGCAGGCACCGCTACCGGAGCGGCGGCCGGAGCTGGACGCGATCCGGATGCTGGTCGTGATCGGGCTGGTCTTCTTCCACTCGGCGCTCGTATTCGCTGCCGACGACGACTTCTACGTCAAGAACGCCGAGACCACCGAAGCCGTCATGATCATCGCCGGGTTCGGGGTCGTCTGGGCCATGCCACTGCTGTTCCTCATCTCCGGCCTGGGTGCCTGGCACTCGCTTCAGCGCCGCGGCGCGGGAGGCTTCGCCGGCGAGCGGCTGCTGCGGCTCGGCGTTCCGCTGGTCTTCGCGACCCTCGTGCTGAACCCGCTGCCGCAGTGGCTGCGGCTGCGCTCGGCCGACGCCGACTACCACGAGTCGTACCTCGGCTTCCTGCCCCGCTTCTTCGACGTGCACCTGGAGCCGGAGGAGTTCCCCTTCCTCGTCCAGGGCGAGCACTTCGAGACCGGCCATCTTTGGTTCGTCGTGCTCCTCCTGGCGTTCTCCCTCATGCTGCTGCCGTTCCACCGGTGGTTACCGCGCGAGCGCGTCCGCCGCATCGGCGACCGGGTGGCGGAGGCGACCCTGCGCCGGCGGGGCGTCGTGTTCCTGCCGGCCCTCGCCTTCGCGGCGATCTGTGCCTTCGCGCGGCTGGAGGAGGACTTCGCGGGCTGGCACCGCTGGTCGTACCTGCTGTTCTTCGTCGCCGGCTTCGCGCTCGCCACCGACGACCGCTTCCGCACCGTGATGCGGCGCGACGCCGGGACGGCAGCCTGGCTCGGCGCCCTGCTGTTCGCGGCAGCCGGCCCCGGCTTTGCCCTGACCGAGGAGCCCTTCACGGAGATGACCGCCCTGGCCACCGTCTCACGGGCGCTGTTCGGTGCGGCCGGATGGTGCCTGGTGGTGGCCATCCCGGGCCTCCTCGACCGTCGGCGGCCGGAGCAACCGCGTGCGGCGCCGAACCCGACCCCGACGACGCGTCGGCGCCTCTACGGCTATCTCGCCGCAGCCGTGCTGCCGCTGTACGTCCTGCACCAGCCGATCGTGGTCGCCGTCGCATACTTCGTGGTTGGCTGGTCTGCGCCGATCCTGGTTGAGTACGCCGTGCTCGTGGTGATCGCCCTCATCCTCACCCTCACCGCGTACGAGCTGCTGGTCCGCCGTACACGGGCGACGCGCTTCCTGTTCGGGATACGACCCTAGGAGCGCAGCGAATGGCACGTCTGCGCAGGTAAGCGGGGTGCTTGCGGGAGGCGTACACTTTGGCGGCGCGCACCCGCCGCGGCCGGGTGGCAGCTCCTTCTGCAGGTCCCCCCTCTTCCGCGCTCCGTCGGCGTGCCGGTGGGTCGCAAACGCTGGGGCGACACTCATGGCGAGGACACCGTGCCCCGGGTCGACTTCATCCACAACGTTTGCGGCGAAGTCTTCGGCGCAGAGGTCGTGTGCCAGGCATGCGGCAAGCCGATCCGGTCGGGGGAGTTCTCGGTCCACCACGCACCCGAGGGGTGCTGACGACTCGGGATGGAAGCAAACCCTTCACCGACCGATCAGTGTCTGCCCGGCGTGCCCGGCCAGGCGGCCACCCCGGTCGTGCACTCGAAGGATGGGTGTGAACCTGGAATCGGGTACGGCTGCCGCGCAGTGGCACGGGCGGCGGATGGTGATCCACGGAGGTGCAGCACCATGTCGGACGAGACATCAGTGGACAGGACCGAAGAGCAGCCCCGCTCGGAGCTGTGGAAGTCGCAGCTGAAGACGCTGCAAGACGTCAAGCCGCCTTTCGTCCCCGAGGGCGCCACGTCGATGACCATCATCGTCTGGCGGGAACCCGGTGATCCCGGCGCGCCTCCGCACCGGCACTCGGGACCGGCCTTCGGCTACGTCACCGAGGGCGCGGTGCGTTTTGAGCTCGAGGGCGAGCCGGAGCGCGTGATCAAGGCCGGTGAGACGTTCTGGGAGCCGGGCGGGGACGTGATCCACTACCAGGACGGCAACGCCCTGGATGACCAGCGAACCGAATTCGTCGTGACCATGCTCTGCGCACCGGGCCAGCCGATGCTCACCGTGGTCGAAGAGGATGAGCTGGCCCAGCGCGCCCATCTGCGTGCTCCGCGCCCCACCGGTAGCGCTGCCTGAACATCCGGCAGGTGGGGCCGGCACCGCGGGGACCGGCTTGCCGCCCGGCGAGCCCGGCGCTCAGCCACGGGTCACACGGGGGCTTCATACCCCTGCCCATCACCGCTAGTCGGCATTTCTGCAGGTCAGAGCAGTATCGGCACTGAGCCTTCG
Source organism: Streptomyces sp. PA03-1a (assembly GCF_033792805.1). Classification (NCBI taxonomy): domain Bacteria; kingdom Bacillati; phylum Actinomycetota; class Actinomycetes; order Kitasatosporales; family Streptomycetaceae; genus Streptomyces; species Streptomyces sp. PA03-1a. Next base: position 25,641 of record NZ_JARAVO010000075.1, on the reverse strand, counting down.
CCCTCTTTGTATTGGCCTTTCAACTACGCGCGGAAATCTCCACCCACTCCCCCACGTCGCACACAAGGGCGGCCAGTTCGATGACCACGAAGAGCTTTGACCGCCTGGCACTCGGTAACCAGCCGAGAGGCTCGACATACCCGACGCGGCCATCGCCCTGCTGGACGGGCAGGGGGTCGTCGCCGCATGGACACAGGCCGCCGAACGCCTGGTCGGGTACGCAGCCTCGGACGTAGTGGGCCGGTCGGCCGCTCTGGTGCTACCGCTCTTCGGCGAGGGGCAGACCACGCCGGACTTCGTCAAGCACTGACGGGCCCAGAACGGCTGGTCGGGCACCACAGCCGTACGCCATCGAGACGGACGGGTGATCGAGGCGTGCCTGCGGATCACGATGGCGCGCGGGCGGGCCGAAGCGGCGCAGTGGCTCGTCTCGCTGACCGAGACCGGCACGTGGACCGGGAAAGCCATGAGTGGTCTGCTGCGGGGATCGCTCCTGGCTCGCACGCCCATCGGGGCGTCTCCCGCCGCGCACGGCAGTTGGTGGGCAGTCAGGCCCGCGTGGGGCCTCGACGAGCTCGCGGACTCCACGAAGCTGCGGTCACCCACCGCCCGGACACCGCCACCCGTCACAGCGACGACCGTTGCCGTACTCAGTCGGCACTCTCCCCCAGGATCGGGCAGCAGGGACCGCCAGGCTCAGACCACGATCTTGCGCGGGTTGAAGTTGCCACCCGGGTCCACGGCGTCGAAGAGGCCCGACATGACCGCGACGCCCTGGGCCGAGATGTCCTCCTCCAGCCACGGCGCGTGCTCCAGGCCCACCCCGTGGTGGTGCGAGATCGTGCCGCCCGCGTCGACGAACGCCTGCTGGATCTCGCGCTTGACCGTGTCGTACTCGCCGAGCGGGTCGTCACCGAACACGAAGGCGAAGGTGAAGTACAGGCAGGCGCCTGAGTGGTACGAGTGCGACATGTGGCACATCGTCCAGCCCTTGCGGCCGATCTTCTCGTAGGCGCTGTCGGCCGCCTCGTAGACCGCCGCATGGATGCCACGGAGCTTCGACCACGGCCCGGCGGTCTCGCTCACATCGCCTGCGGCACCGTGGTCGAGCAGGAAGTCGCGGATGTAGGGCGTGTCGAACTTCTTCTGGTCGTAGAGTGCACCGGGTCCCTTGCCGACGCCGATGCCGTGGTGCTTGCGCACGATCCGGTCGACGATCGACTTCTGACGCTTCGCGTGCGCCGTGCCCCCTTCGAAGCCGATGAACGAGAGGCAGATCTCGTCGAGGTCCCAGCCACGCCGCTTGAGGTACGCCATGAGGCCGGCCTGCGCCGTCCTGGCGACACCCTTCGACTCCTTGGTCGTCGCGAGAGAGAAGCCCGTCTCGTGCGCGTCCGAGATACGGGTGACCGAGGGCGAGGCGTCGCTCCCGGCGATCTCCTGCATCGCGGCGAGGCCGTGGTCGAAGTTCTTGAAGAAGTAGGCGTAGATGCCACGCCTCTCGGGGAGCCGGTGCACCTGCACCGTGACCTCGGTGATGACGCCGAGCCGCCCCTCCGAGCCCACCACCATCTCCCGCACGCTCGGCCCGGTCGACGCACTCGGAACGGCACGGATCACGAGGACCCCGCCGGCCCGCACGACACGCAGTCCCTTGACGATGTCCGCGATGTCGCCGTACTTGTCCGACTGCATGCCCGACGAGCGCGTGGCGACCCACCCGCCGAGCGAGGAGTGGGTGAACGAGTCGGGGAAGTGCCCCATCGTCCAGCCGCGCCGGTTGAGTTGCGCCTCGAGGTCAGGACCCAGCGCGCCGGCCTGGATGCGTGCCAGGCCGGAGTCGGTGTCGATCTCCAGCACGCGGCCCAGGCGACCGAGGTCGAGCGAGACGACCACCCGCGACTCGTCCGCGTGCGGCTCGAGGCTGCCCGCGATGTTGCTGCCGCCCCCGAAGGGGATGATCACGGCGTCCGCCTCGACGGCCGCGTCGACGACGCTCTGCACCTCCGCCTCGTCGGCCGGGTAGACGACCACGTCGGGAGTGCGCGCGATCTCGCCGGCTCGGAGTCGGACCAGGTCACGCAGGCTCTTGCCGTACGTGTGGACGACCCGGGACAGGTCGTCGACGACGGCGTTCCCGGGCCCGACGATGCCGCTCAGAACCCTGCCGAACTCCTCCGGCACCGTCGAGGCCGGCACCTTCAACTGTGAGAAGTCGGGCTGTCCGGTGCGCTCGCCCGCCCGGAGGTCGAGACCGACCGCCTTGTGCACGAACGGGGCGAAACCAGGCTTGTCCTCGTGGTGGAAGCCGACGCCTTCCACGCCCCAGCCCCACCACTTCATGTGTTTCACCTCACCGGTGCGCATTGCGTCGGTGCGGGAGGTGGGTTCGGTCACGGACGGTCTCCTTCAGATAGGACGACGTGAGGTGGCGTGGGCGCCGAGGATCCGGTCGGAGTTCTCCTCGGCCAGGCTGACGATCGCGGAGCGGATGCGTTCGCTGAACTCGTCCACCGACTCTCCGGGAAGGGCAGTGAGCGGTTCGCCGAAGACCACCCCGACCGGCAGGCGGCCCGGTTTGGGCCAATTCGACCCGCGAGGATGCGCCGCGTACGCCCCGATGACCGCGACGGGGAGCACCGGCACCTCGGCCGACGAGGCGAGCGCCGCCGCCCCGGGCTTGAACGCCCCGAGCGATCCGTCGCGCGAGCGGGTGCCCTCGGGGAAGATCAGGAGCGGCACTCCCCGGTTCAGCAGGGCCCTGGCGCTCACTCTGCGCGCGCTCGCTCCGGTGCGGTCGACCGGGAAGGCGTTGAAGAAGAGGGCCGTGAGGCCGCGCCGCCGCCACACGTCGAAGAAGTAGTCGGCGGCGGCTCCCACCGCGAGGTAACGCGCCAAGCGGCGGGGCAGCGCACCCATGATGAGCGGCGTGTCGAGGTGGGACGTGTGGTTGGCGACGACCACATAGGCGTCCTCGACCTTTTCCAGGCACTCGCGCCCGAGTACCGTGACGCTGGTCACACTCCACACGACGGGCTTCAACAGCCCCCGCTGCGCGACGAATCGCGCCGCAGCGTGAGAGCGTGAGGTGAAACGGTCGCGCATCGTCGCGGGCATCCGCTTCCTTCCCGTGCGGGCTCGCCCGCACCATTTCTTTCAGTGCGTGCGAGAGTCGTTGCGGCTGGACGAGATCCGTCGCGAGATCCACCGCACCGTGTGGCGCGGAAGATGACGTGTGAACCAGATGAGCAGCCGGTACCGGAGGCTCGGCATGGAGATCACCCGTCCGCGCCGCACGTCGCGAAGGCTCGTCTCCACGAGTCGATCGGCGTCGAGCCAGAGGAAGTTCGGAATGCTCGACGACCGGATTCCGGCCCGGGCGTGGAATTCCGTGCGGACCCAACCGGGACACAGAGCCGTCACGGTGACGCCCGTTCCGTGCAGTTCGTTCGCCAGTCCCTCGGTGAGCGAGGTCACGAAGGCCTTGACGGCCGAATAGCTCCCCATCGTGACGAAGCCGGCCGTGCTCGACACGTTGACGATCGCACCCTGTCCGCGTCCGCGCATGGCCCGCCCGGCGGCACCGGCGAGCACCAGCACCGCGCGTCCCATGACCTCGATCGCCCGGTCGTGGGAAGCGGTGTCGGCCGAGGTGATCGATGCGTGCACGCCGAAACCGGCGTTGTTCACGAGCATGTCCACCGGACGGGCGGGGTCCTCCAGTCGCGCGACGACACCTTCGACGTCGGCGCGATCGGACAGGTCGGCGGGCAGCACCTCGACGGCACGGCCCCGGGAACCGAGCTCGACCGCCATGCGGCCAAGCCGCTCCCTGTCGCGCGCCACCAGGACGAGGTCCCAGCCGCGATCCGCCAGGGCGCGCGCGAACGCTGCTCCGATACCCGACGTCGCACCGGTGACAAGTGCGACTCCCGTACGGCTCAGCATAGTTTCATATGCCATCTGCTCGGCATCCGGACTCCCCGCTCGTAGCGTTCACATGGGGTGGCGAGCGGGTCCATGCCATCGGGCGCGGCAGCAGCCGATGGCTGACTCCTCGCGCCTGACGCACCCTTCGTTTCCCGGCTCATCACGTACGACCGGGCACGCATCAACCCTGTGACACGAACTTCCGCACGTGCTCATGCGGACGAGACGCAGAGTGAAAGGCCTCGACACCGGCAGAACGCCATCCGTCACGATCGAGCGGGTTTGCCCTCATTCATCCTCTGGCTCGCACCGTCCCCCACGAAGCGGAACCCGGCCGGCTGTCACACATGCGCGGGTTTCCCGGTCGGACGTCATAGCCCCCGACAGCCTTTCGCGCCTTCCGGGGCCGCTCCAGAGTTGCCCCTCCTCCGGCCCCAGAAAGCCCGCGCATGAACTCAAACGACGAGGCGACGACCGCGCCACCCGGGACAGCGGGCTTCGACGTGCGTGAATTCGCCCGCACGGCACACGGCAGCCACCGCGGAAGGCTCGACCTCGGGTCGCTCGCCGAAGAGCCGCTCGACGCCGAATCCATCCGGCTCGTTCGCGCGCTGCGCGACATGGAACGCGCAACGCTGCACCGCGTACGCGACCTCCTCGTGACGGCGACGCACAAGGACGCCCGGGTCACCGCGTTCCTCACCACGTGGATGTTCGAGCGATTCTGGATCGCCGACGCCCTCGACGCCGTCCAGGATGCCTCCCCGGCCGCCCGCGGCCTGCCTTCGACCGCCGGGCCGGCACGGTGGGTACTGGCGGAACGGCGCGAGCGCCGTGGCCCGATCCGTCGCTCCCTCATCGCCAACATCACCGGTACGCAGATCGTCGCCGAACACGTGACGACGAGCCTCGTGGACGAATGGATCACGCAGGCGGCCTACCGGCGTCTGGCCGACGTGTCCCCCGCCATGGCGTCGATCACCGACCCCATCGTGGAGATCAAGCAGCGTCACATCCACTTCCTCGCCGAGGAGGCGGAGCTGCGGCTCCGGCGCTCGGTCCGCGCCCAGCGCATCACCCGGCGCGCCCTCCGGCACTCCGCCTGGCCCCTCGGCTCGGTCGATCGCTCCCGGCACGAGCGCACCTTCTTCGAACGCCATGTCTTCGGCGACCAGAGCGGAAGGGCCGAGGCGGGCCGGATCCGCTCGATGGTCGCCGCGCTCCCCGGCATCGGTCCCGGTGTCGCATCCACCGTGGAATCGAGGCTCCTTCCGTGACGCCGCACACCGCGAAGACCGAACTCGGCAACGCGCACGTCCTGCTCACCGGCGCGACCGGCTTCGTCGGGCAAGCCGTCCTCGAGCGGCTGCTCACCGATCACCCCGCCACCCACATCTCGCTCCTCGTGCGCGGGAAGGGCACACAGACCGGGCAGGACCGGCTCCGGCGGCTGCTGCGCAAACCCGTGTTCGGGCGCTGGCGGGACGCCGTGGGGGCCGAAGAGGCCGAGCGCGTCGTCCGTGAGCGGATCACCGTGCTCGACGGCAGCATGACCAGCATTCCCGAGCTGCCTTCCGACCTCGACGTCGTGATCCACTCGGCGTCGACCGTCTCGTTCGACCCGCCCATCCACGAGGCGTTCGACACGAACGTCCACGGTGCCGTGAGCCTCTACCAGGCCCTTCTCGCCTCCGGATCGGACCCGCACGTCGTCCACGTGTCGACCTGCTACGTCGGGGGACTCCGCCGCGGTGTGGTGCCCGAGGCCAGGCTCGAGCACGACGTCGACTGGCGCGCCGAATGGCGCTCCGCGACACAGGCCCACGAGCGCGCCGAGCTCACCTCGCGGGAACCGGCGCGGCTCGAGCGGTTCATGTCCCGCGCCCGCGGCGACCACGGCAAGGAGGGCCCGATCGCGGCGGCCCGCGCGAGCGAGGACGCACGGCGCGAGTGGGTGCGTTCCCACCTCGTCGACGCCGGCCGGCGGCGCGCCCAGAGCCTGGGGTGGACCGACGTCTACACACTGACGAAGGCACTCGCGGAACGTGCCGCGGAAGACCTGTGGGGCGAGGCCGGACACCGGCTTTCGGTGGTCCGGCCCGCGATCATCGAGAGCGCCCTGGAGCATCCGTTCCCCGGCTGGATCGACGGCTTCAAGGTCGCCGATCCGCTGATCTTCGCCTACGGCCGCGGCCAGCTGCCGGACTTCCCGGGGCTGCCCGACTCGATCCTCGACGTCATCCCCGTCGACTTCGTCGTCAACGCCATCCTCGCCGCGGCGGCCAACCCGACCCCCGTCGACCAGCCGACGTACTTCCACATCGCCTCGGGCGCATCGAATCCGCTGCCCTTCCACCGCATGTACGAGAACGTACGCGACTACTACATGCAGCACCCGCTGCCCAAGGACGACGGTTTCGTCAAGGTGCCGACCTGGAAGTTCGCGGGCGAGCGCAGGTTCAACCGACGTCTTCTGCTGGCGAAGAAGAAGGCCGACCTCTGGGACGCCGCTCTGCGGCTGATGCCGAACGACGAGCGCAAGCGCGCCCTGGCGGCCGAGAACGCCAAGCTGCGCGCCGGCATCGCCACCTTGAGCAACTTCACCGACCTCTACCGCGCCTACGTGCAGACCGAGATCATCTTCGACGACCGCAACGCCCGCGCGCTGAACAACGCCCTTCCGGGCGAGGTGCGCGAGGACCGTGGCTTCGATGTGGAGCGGATCGACTGGGAGGAGTACCTGCAGAAGGTGCACCTCCCCTCCCTGAGCGAGCTGACAGCGGCCCACCGCCGCCGGAAGGCCGCGGGCGCCCGGCCGGCGAACGCCCGCCCGAAACCCGCGCTGCCGGAGCGTACCGACGTGCTCGCCGTCTTCGACCTCGAACGGACCGTCGTCGACTCCAACATCGTCGAGCAGTACCTCTGGGTGCGTACCTCGGGCTTGCGCAAGGCGGCCTGGCCGAAGGAGGCCGCGGACCTGCTCGCCTCGCTGCCCGGCTACCTCCGCGCCGAGAAGCGCGACCGCGGCGAGTTCATCCGGGCGTTCCTGCGCCGCTACCGCGGCCTGCCCGTCGCCCGTCTCGAGGAGGTCGTGCGGCGCGGGTACGCCGACACGATGCTGCGGCACACGAGTGCGGACGCCCTGGCGCGCATCCGCGAGCACCGTGCGGCGGGTCACCGCACCGTCCTGGTCACCGGCTCCATCGGCCTCCTCGCCGCTCCGCTCGCCGGCCTGTTCGACGAGGTCGTCGGCAGCTCCATGCACGCGAAGGACGGTGTGCTCACCGGCTACCTCGCGAAGCCGCCGCTCGTCGACGAGGCGAGGGCCGCGTGGCTCCTGCGGTACGCCGAGGAAGGCGGCTACGACCTCGCGGCGTCCTACGGCTACGGCGACAGCCACTGCGACCTGGCGTGGCTGTCCTTGCTGGGCAAGCCTTCGGCGATCAACCCCGACGCCGAACTGACGCGCGAGTCGCACAAGAGGAACTGGGACATCCACCGCTGGAAGAGGGGCGGTTCGGGTGCGCGCAGCGAGGTCATCGCTGCACGGGTGACGGATACGGCGCGGACCGAAGAGGAGAGTGCCTGATGGCTTTCGACATAGACAAGTACGCCAAGAACTCCACCGGGGTGCAGTGGTCCGACCTCGACTTCGACGAGTTCGAGCGCAACCCGCTGCCCGAGGGGACGCTGCGGACGTTGCGCTACATGTGCGACATCGAGTACCACACGGTCTGCTACATGCGTGATCTGCTGACGACCCCGTCCCACAACGAGCCCGCGGTGGGCACTTTCATGACGATGTGGAACCGCGAGGAGTTCTGGCACGGCGAAGCGCTCGCGGCCGTGCTCGAGCGCCACGGCGTCCGCGTCGACTTCGACGAGCTCAAGGCGACCCGTCTGAAGCTCGGCTGGAAGGACCGCTTGGGGACGGTGAAGCAGACGGCGATGAGCCGCCTCATCGGACATGACTTCGTCGCGGTGCACATGGCGTGGGGTGCGGCGAACGAGTGGTCGGCGCACGCTGCCTACCACCGGCTCGCGGCGCTGGAGAGCCACCCGGTTCTGGTGCCACTGCTGAAGCGGATCGCGCAGCAGGAGACGAAGCACGTCGCGTTCTACGCGTCGCAGGCCCGTGACCGGCTCGCGGCGAGCAAGAAGGCCCGCGTGGTCGCCCGGTTCGCGCTCGAGAAGGCCTGGGGCCCGGTCGGCTCCGGCGTCATGCCCGAGAGCGAGGTCACGCACGTCATGACCCACCTCTTCGCAGGCGCCGAGGGCCGCAGGCTCGTCCGCGACGTCGACTCGCACATCGCGAAGCTGCCGGGCTTGGAAGGGCTGCGCATCGTCGAGGACTCCATGGACAAGCGCGGCATCGCCGCCTGAGTCGGCGGACGCCACGCCCCAGGCGAAGAGCAGGGCCGAATGCAGTGGCCTCGGGGTGGCCGGGTGGGTATCTTCCAGCAAGTGATCATTGTGTCGAACGATGAACTGATCGCTGCCGCGGAGGCCGTGCTCCATCCGCACAGGGTGGGTGACCGGCTGTTCGGCGACGTGGGTTCCACGCTGGTCACCGATGCCGGCAACCTGTATTCAGGCGTGTGCATCGACACCGGGTCGGGGACCGGGTTCTGCGCGGAGCACTCGGCCATCGCCGCCATGGTGACCGCTCGGGAGTACCGGATCGCGAAGGTGGTCGCCGTGTGGCGGAATGACGAGGGCGTCTTGCACGTCCTCCCGCCATGCGGCCGGTGCCGGGAGTTCATGCGCCAGATCGACCCGGCGAACCTGGATGCCGACGTAGTCCTGGGACGCCACAAGACGGCGAGGCTGCGCGAACTCCTGCCCGCCCATCAGTGGCCTGACCCGTTGGACTGATCTGTGACGGTGTCAATCCAGGCCTGCTGATACCCGGCCTGGAACCATGCGCTGCGTCAAGACGGCCCGTCCGGTTTCTGACCTGCGGCCGGTCGCGCCATGGACTGCGCAATCTGTACGGGGTTGCCGTCGGGGTCAGCCGTCCAGGCGATCAGCAGCCGATCCAGCCAGGCATGCGGGGGCGCCAGGGCGGGTGCTCCGTCCGCGACAAGAGCGTCGTAGGCCGCGGTCGTATCGTCCGTCCAGAGGACGACGGCCGCGCGCTGGCCGTGGACAAGCGGGTCAAGGCCGTGGTCATCGCGGGTGGAGGCAGCGGAGGCGATGCCGATCTTGTATCCGTCCAGGCTGAGATCGACGTGAATCGGCTCGCCCTCCATGGGCACACGGAACGTCTCGGTGAATCCCAGCCGGACGTAGAAGGCAACGGCCCGCGGGAGATCATCACTGAACAGAATCACTTGAGGCGTCCGGAAGGCCGACATGGGGCCACCGTACCGGCGGCGCCCCGCGGACGCACCAAGGGACGTCGGCGATGTCAGGATGCTCCGTGCGGTTCCATGGGCTCGGCCCGGCATCGGCCCAGCCCATGGAACCCGACCGGGGCGCGTCCCGCCCCCGGTCCACGGACGTTCTACGGCGTGATGCGCAGGGCGTCCACCATCCCCACCGAGGTGCTGCGGTTGACGATGCGGATGGTGTGCGTACCCCGGGTCAGGCCGCTGCGTTGCCAGACGGTCTGCTGCGCCTGCCGCGCGCCGGAGACCCGCAGGTCCACCGTCGCCTGGAAGGCGCCGTAGAGATAGACGTCGACCGGTCCCATGTCGCCGTTGCGTTCGGAGAGGTAGGCGACTCCCGTCCCGGTGAAGGTGTACTGGGCCACGGCGTTCACCGTCGTGCTGTGGTGGGTGTCGTCGTTGTAGTCGCCGTAGCCTCGCCCGCTGGTCGCGTACCAGCGGCAGACCACCGGGCTCCGAGCAGCGGGCAGGCCCGGGGACAGGTCAGCGGAGGCGGCGGATACGTATGGGGCCGCGGGCCTTGTCCGGCTCGACGGGACGGCCGGCCTGGGTAATCTCGACCTCGCCGGCTGCGGCCAGCCGCCGGGCCGCTCGCCGGGCCGGTTCCATGAGCGCGCGCCAGCCGTCGTCATCCCCTTCGTAAACCGCCCGCGCGGCGTCAGAAGGGCAGATCGTCGCGGTCGGCGCACGACGGTCCAGCAACTCCAGGATGGCCCACTCCAGGCGCTGGTCCGTCTGCCGTTCCCTGTGCGGCACTCAATCAGTGTCGCAAAGACGACGAGCGGTCGCTCCAGCGGCCGTCGCCCCGACGCGCATCGCCGACCGGATCCGCTCAGCTCTGCGGCTTCCTTGATCACGTCGGTGAACCTGGTCACCTGCCCGGACAGGTGGAGACGCAGGCTTACCTTGCCGGCGGCCCGCCGAAGCGCGGATGTCCTCCGCCGCGCCGTCGCGGGCGGGAACGACCGGGCCGTCGGGGTGACGCCGTCCGGCGCCTTCTGCCACGCCACCGTCTCGCGCACCTCGAGCCAGCGCTGCAGGTGGTCCGGCGCGGGCCCGGCGGGGTCCACGCCGTCGTTCGGCCGCAGGGACAGCGCAATCCGTTCCGCGATGTCCTCGACGAGCACCATGTCAGGGCCGGTCCAGCTCTTGAACCGACCGCCGATGGCCTGGTCGACCAGCTCCTGCGCGGCATCGGTTGCGACTCCCCAGCGGCTGAGGAACCAGATGAGCACTTGCTCACAGTGCCCGTGCCAACCGCTGCCGCACCCGGTGCGGTCGGTCACCTGGAGGATCAGGTTGCGCGCGGCGCGCTCCCACAGGATCCGCTGGTCCTCGACGGCGGCCAGGTCCAACGGGTACGCCTCGAACCACCCGGCGAGGCTCTCCAGCCATCCGCGCCACTCGCACAGCGCCGCGACAACACGGGCGAGCGTCTCGTCCGGAGTGGTGATCGAGTGACGGGGGCAGCACCAGTTCCCGACCGGCCCGCCGTCGAAGTCGCCCTCGTCGTGCGCCCAGCGCCAGCCCACGGCCCAGCGGCCATAGCGCTCCACGAGGACATGCGACATGGCGTCGGCCCAGAGTTTGCCCTCGCCGCGGCTCCAGGCACTCACTGCCGGGTTGGCCGAAGCAACGTCAGGGCGGCGGGGCACACGCCCGGCCGGCCCGAGCGAAGGCACCACCTGCGCTGCCGACGCGCTGTCGAAGGGATGACGGGTGGGGTCCGCCTCGTCCCAGCTCAGAAAGCCAGGGGCCAGCACGGGAATCACCGCGCAAGCCTGCACGTCTACTGGCGCCCGTTCAAGGGGATTACCGCACGGCGCTGCCCATCGGCGCCCCTCTCCCCGACGCACTGGCTTGGCAGGGACGCAGATGCCCACCAGCCTGCCACTGCCGGCCTCCAGGAGGGGGAAGGCCGGATGAGCCGGGACGGCAGCCGGTACCCGGACGTTCAGGGCGGGCCGGACACCACGGAGCGGCGCGATCGGCGTCGGCAGACCCACTTCTCGGTGAATCCGCGCGGGCCCGCGGCCGGGGCGGTGAGATGAGACGCGGAGCGTCACACCCGGGTTCGGGTGACCTCGACCACGACGACCGTCGGCCGGTCGGGGATCACCGCACCCTCAGTCGGGTCGTGCGCGGTGTAGACGCCGTCCTGGGACTCGCCGTACTGCAGAACGTCGGTCTGCACATCGAGCACCGCGTTGTATCCCCACGGTCCGGTCAGCCGGACGACGGCACGGATCCTGGCCGGTGCGGAGCGTGTGTTGACAACCCTCACGCCGACCCGGAAGGCGTCGCCTGTCTCCTTCAGCACGGGCTCACGCACCATGACCCCGTCCTTGAAAGCGGCGGTCCCCGCGTCGCCTGTTCCGCCGCCCCGCGGCTCGGCTTCGGACCGCGACGGGCTCGGGTGAGCCGTCACCACGACGAGCGGGGCCGGTGACGTCGTGCGAGCCGCGGACGGCTTGCCCTCCGACGGGCCGCATCCGGCCGCGAGAGCGGTCGCGGCCACGACCGCCAGCGCCCGGCCGATGCAACGGCCGGCAGGGCGCAACACTGCAGCGTCGAAGTCCAATGTGGTCCCCTCGGTCACGGAAGCCGCCTTCGGCCTCTGGTCACCGGCCCGGTATGCGCGCTGAAGCCGCCCCAGCCGGGGCCATGACGGGGGTGTTGCCCTCAGGTGACGGGAGGCCTGCCCCCTTGATCATGCAGAAAGGAAGATTACGGGAACGCGCGTTCGCATCGGAAGGGTGTAACCGCATCCACCCGGGCATCGGCCGGTTCTCGCTGATCGGTGACCGAAAGGCGGCACACGTGCCTCCGTCACCTCAGCACCTGGCCGCACAGCCCACCGGGACGAAAACCCCCAGTGCGTGACTCGCCATGTTCACTCAACCCGCTGTCAGCCGACGCTCGCCATTGGGTGCGACATTGGCCCGTGTGACCGGCCCCGACCTGGCTACCCGCACCTGCCACGAGAGCCGGTACGATCGGGCACCGGCGAAACTCGGGGGAGGCCGCGTGTCGGGACAAGTCGCTGCACGCCGCAACACGTTGCTGGTGGCCGCCGCGACCGGTGTGGTCGCCGGACTGGGCCTCACCGGCGACATCATCTTCGACGTGTTCAAAGGCCATACCGCGTGGGCTGTCTGCGGCGGCGCGGCTGTGATCGCGGCCGGCCTGGGCGCGTACGGGACACTCAGAGCCCAGCATGCCGAGGAACCGGTGCCTGCCCCGGAGTCGGCGCCCCAGGCGCTGCCTCCCCGTGAACTTCCCACCCGGGAAACGCTGGCGGGCGACACCACTGCCCTGGACGGATTACTCGCCCACCTGCGAGACGTGCCCGCACCCGGCAACCGCACGCTCCCCTCAAGCGGCCTCCAGAGCCAGTCGAAGCTCATCGTCGTCCATGGTCAGCCCGGCGTGGGCAAGACGACCCTGGCGCTCAATGCCGCGCACGAGGTGAAGGACGCCTACCCGGACGGCCAGATCTACCTCGACCTCCACGGTGACAGGGCGACTCCGAGGAGCACCGCGGACGCCCTCGCCCACATGCTCCGCAGCCTGCACGTGGCGCGGGAGGACATGCCGGACTCCGCCGACGAGCGAGCGGCGATGTTCCGGACGCTCACCGCCGACCAGAGGCTGCTCGTCCTCCTGGACAACGCGCACGGTACGGATCAGATCGAGCCTCTGCTGCCCACGGGCGCCGGGTGCTCGGTCCTGATCACCTCCAGGCGGGTGCTCTCCCTCAACAGCACCACCCAGCGGGAGCCCGTCGCGGTGCATCTGCCGGACGACCAGAACGCACTTGCCGTGCTCTCCCACTACGCGGGGCAGGAACGCATCGCCGCCGAGCTGGCGGCGGCGATGGACATCGTCCGCTTCTGCGGCAACCTCCCTCTGGCCCTGCGGCTGGTCGGCTGCAAGCTGAAGCAGCGTTCCGGCTCCAGTCTCGCCCGCATGCGCATGCTCCTGGAGGACGAGAGGAGCCGCCTGGACCACCTGAAGTTCGAGAACCGCAGCCTGACCGCTTGCCTCATCTTCAGCTTCCAGGGCCTCACGCCGACCACTCGTGCCTCCTTCGCCATGCTCGCCTCCCTGCCTGCAGGTCGCTTGACGGACTGGCACTTCGCCCGGATCGAGGCGACCCGCGGGGCCGGCGTCACGGCGGGCGACGAACTGGTCGAGGTCGCGATGATGGAGACACGGGACGGGGAAGGCGGCGGCTCCGAAAGCAGCTACCGCATCCACGACCTGATCCGTGTCTTCGCTGCACGCCAGTACGAGGAACTGCCGCCGGAGGAACGGAACGCTTCGGAGGAACGCCTGGTCCGGGCCTACCGGGACGCCGTTGTCCACTGGGCGGCTCAGCGCGCCCCGGAATTGCGTTCCGAGATCGACCCCGATCGCGTGACGGACCTCCGTGACTCTCCGACGACGGCCGCCGAGTGGGTCGCCGGAGAGCAGGACCGTCTGTTCTGGGCGATCGAGCGTGCGCGGAACCTCGGGCTGAACACGGTGGCGGCGGAGATCGGGGAGGGGCTGTCCTACTTCCTCGACGACATCACTTTGGCCCCGAACTCCGCCGACTGGCTCTTCAATGCTCCTGGAGAAACCCGGTCGCGGGTGCTGGCCGGTCTCCGCAGGGCACGCGCCAGGGCCGCCCTGGCCGAGGGAAACCCGGACAGGGTGCTTTCGCTCCTGGGCCCGAACGGCGACGATGCAGCGGGGAGCTCAGCGGACGGGGTCTCAGAAGCGCGGGACGCGATGCTCGTTGCCCGGGCGCACTCCATGAAGGACGACTACCGCATCGCCCTCGACGGCATGACGATCGCGGTGGACCGGCTCCGCACGGCCGGCGACTCCTGGCACACCCTCGGTTCCCTCGAGTTGCTGGGCGAGCTCCAGCGCTGGCGTGGCAAACCGGAGCTGGCCGAGCAGAGCCAGCGGGAGGCTTTGCGCATCGCCGAAGAGGCGGGCGACCTAAGGGCTCAGGCACGTCTGCGGCGCACCTTGGCCGAGACACTGGGCTATCTGCGCCGCCCGGCGGAGGCCGCCCCGCTGCTCGATTCCGCCAGGGACGACTTCAGGCTCCTCGGTGACCGCCGCTGGGAGGGAGCCACCGAGTACGCCCTCGGCAAGATCTACCGGCTCCTCGGAGAGCGCCAGAAGGCGAGCGACTGCTACAGCAGGGCGGAGGGCATCTTCGGCCCGATGGGCGAGCGGCTGTGGGTGGGCCGGGTGAACAACGCCCGTATCCGCGTCCTCGCCGGCATGGGACAGCCCGATGAGGCCGCCGCCACCGCCCGCGAGGCGATCGCGTTGTTCGAGCAGCTCGGCAATGAGATGTGGGTGGCGCACACCCAGCGGGACGTCGGCTGGCTGCACCTGCGTGCCGGACGTCCCCAGGACGCCGAGGCGCCGCTCACTCACGCCGTGGACGCCTGCGCTGCAGCCGGCGATGCCTACGCGGGTGCCATGGCACGTCACTTACGGGGGGTGGCCTACCGTGAACTCGGCCGATACCCGGAAGCCCATGGCGACTTCGACGCCGCGCTGGAGGTCTACAGGTCCGGTTCGTACGAGTGGAACGAGGCCGCTGTCGCCCACGACGTGATCCGCACCCTTCGAGCCGAAGGCCGCACTCAGGAAGCCGACATGATGGAGCGGAACTCGTCAGCCGCCAACCCGGTCTTCGACCGGATGCACGGCCGGGACGGGGCGGTCGCGGTGCCGGACGAGGACTGAACCAGCCAGAGATGGACGTGCAGGGCACGCGACGCTCCGCTGCGCGTTAAGTATCAGCCGGCCTTGGGAGGTCGACGTCAGCGAGATCATCGTCCGGCCGACTGCCAGCGCTGCCTGAACAGCGCCGCTGGGCGGCCTGCCGCACAAGCAGTGGGTAGTTCGCTGGGCTCACGCCCCAGAGGTCGCGTGGTTCACATCCCGTCCCCGCTGCCAACGTCCGTCCCCTGCCTGACTTCTTGTCGGGCAGGGGCCGGAGCAGTTTGTACGGCCCGCCGGCCCCTCGACCGGCCGGCGAACAACAGCAACGCGAGCGCCGTCCTGATCTCCACGGCGCTGCCTGACCGGCCGCATCTGCTGCTGCCGGTCCTCGCCTACGGCCTCTTGCAGAAGGCCGCCGCCAACCAGGTCATGCGCAAGGCCGGACAGCGGTAGAGGCCCTGGCCGTCGCTGAACGTGGTGGTCTTGACGGTGTTCTGCCTGCGTTTGCCGGAGACGGAGGCCCGGAGTCCATGACGGGCCTGCGGGCAGGTCACGGCCCGACCGGACGCTTGCGGCGCCCGCCACGGCCGTACGGCTACTCGGCCTGGATCGCGTCAGCGGGAACCTCGAAGACGAGCTCGCGCCCGTCGCGCTCGTTCCCCCGCTCGCCGACGCACGTGAAACCGAAGCCCGCGATGGTTGCCAGGGAGGCGTGGTTGTCGGATCTGACAGTGGCCCGCACGGTCCTGACACCGGGTTCGGCGGCGGCCCGGACGAGCAGCGCTGCCAGCATGGCGCGGGCATAGCCCTGGCGGCGGTACCCGGGCACGACGGTGTAGCCGACCTCGACCGTCCCGGCCTCGTCCGGCGGCCCGTGGAACCCGGCGTCGCCGACGACGGCCCCGTCCGGCTCGGACACCGCGGCCCGTACGATCCAGGGCGCGGCAGACGGGTCCGCGGCAAGCTGGCCGGCGCGATAGCCGAAGATCCCGCGGGCCCGGTCGGAGACGAAGTACTCGTCGAGGGCGACCCCGGCTTCGGCGCTGCCGCCTGCGAGGTCACCCTCGGACAGCGCCCGTAGCGCCTTTGCGCTGAGCTCGACGAAGCGGACGCGTTTGGGGGCGGAGTGAGGTTCACTGGTCATCGCGGAGATGCTCGCCCAGCGCCGTAAGGCTGTCCACCGCTTTACGGCTTCAGCAGTCACGTTGACCGTCCGCGACACCGCTCGACCGCGCACAAGCCGCCAGGCCGGCACACCCGAAGCCCCATTTCCCCCGCAGTCGTTGGGCCTGCCGCTCGTCCCCCAGGCTCTTGGGCTCACCTCGTTCGAGCCGCAGGGTCGGCTCACCGGGAGCAGGTGATCTCTAAGGCCGGCCTAAGGTTCCCTGAGAGTTTCCTTGAGTTCCTGATGGTCTTCTCGGCCGTGGGCGCCGGCAGCCGCCGGACCGCCCTGGGAGTTCGAAGGAGACCAGGTATGAGCAGTAGGGCGCGTTGGATCACCGTGGCGGGTGCGGCCGCCGCGGTGGCCTGCCTGACGGCGTCCGCGGTTGCGGCTCCGTCGCCCGGCCCGGCCAAGTCCGAGGCGGTCGTGGCCGCGACGGCGAAGGGCAAGCCGGACAAGGGCGGGAAGCCGGGGAAGCCGACGGAGGACCGGGCACGGACCGCGGAGGCCCTGGCGAAGGGCGTCGCCGCTCGGCTGGGGGTGAGCCTGGCGTCCGCGCAGGAGGCGGTCAAGGAACTGTTCGCGCTGTCCGACCGATCCGGCGGCGTCGACCCGGACGGCGCGCAGTTCGCGGCGATCGCGAAGAAGCTCGGGGTCAGTCCTGACCGCCTGGAGAGGGCCCTTGGTGAGACCAAGCGGGCCCTCGGCAAGCAGGTCGTGAACGACAAGCACGCGGGCAGAGGCAAGCCGGGCGACGGCAAGGTCGTCATCAAGCACCGGGGACCGGACGACGACGCCGATGTGAAGCTCTTCGCGAAGGGCGTCGCTGACCGGCTGGGGGTCGGCACCGTCGCGGCGGAGCGAGCGGTCGGGGAGCTGTTCGCGCTGGCCGACCGGCCGGGCGGCCTCGACCCGCACGGCCCGCAGTTCGCGGCGATCGCGAAGAAGCTCGGAGTCAGCGCCGACCGGTTCGAGGAGGCTCTGTCGGGCACCAAGCAGGACCTGGCGGCCGGTGAGCAGTCCAAGAAGGGCTGAGCGGGCTAGGCCGGGCGGCCGGTCCGGGGCAGTCCGGGCCGGCCGTCCTTATCCGTTGTTGACCTACCGGACAGGACGATGCGGTCATGCGTGTGCTGGTGGTGGACGATGACGACGCGGTGCGCCTCGCGCTGGCCCGGGCTCTGGCCCGGGACGGCCACGAGGTCGCCGAGGCGGCCGACGGAGTGGCGGCTTTGGAGGCGCTCGGCGGTAGCCGGCCTGATGCCGTCGTCCTCGATGTGCTGATGCCGGAGCCCAATGGCCTGGAGGTGTGCCGCCGGATCCGGGCCCGGGGCGATCGCGTGCCGATCCTGATGCTGACCGCGCGGGACCTGGTGGAGGACCGGGTGGCCGGGCTGGACGCGGGCGCCGACGACTATCTGGTCAAGCCGTTCGCCCTGGACGAGCTCAGGGCCCGGATCCGGGCCCTGCTGCGGCGCAGCGGTGCCGCACAGGAGGAGGTGATCCGCTTCGCCGATCTGGAGCTGGATGCCGCTGCCTGCCGGGCACGCCGCGGTGGGCGGACGCTGGAACTCACCCGTACCGAGTACGCCCTGCTGGAGCTGTTCTTGCGTAACCCGCGACGAGTGCTGAGCCGTTCGCTGATCTTCGAGGCGGTGTGGGGGTACGACTTCGGCCCCTCGTCCAATGCGCTGTGGGTCTACATCAGTTATCTGCGCGGCAAGTTGGAGGCCGGTGGTGAGCCGCGGCTGCTGCAGACCGTGCGGGGACTGGGTTATGTGCTGCGGGAGGAGCCGTGACCCTGCGCAACCGGGTCGCGCTGGCCGGTGGTGCCGTGGTCTGCGCGGCCCTGGTGCTGGCCTCGCTGATCATCTATCCCTCGCTGAGCGCCGGACTGCACCGGCAGAGTGACGACGTGCTGGTGTCCGCCGCCGACCGGGACGCCTCGCAGTTGCTGAAGGAATTCAAGTTCAAGGTCCAGCAGATGGAACGGGAAGGCACACGTCTGACGGTGCCGACCTCACCGGTCACCGTCGGCTCCACGCAGTTGCAGTTCATGGTCCCACCGGTCGCCCCCGGCCCGGGTGGCGGCTTCATTCCCGTCACCAAGCACGACGTCCAGGTCGCCCTGGGCAAGGCGCCGGCGTACTTCCAGGACGCGGAGTTCGAGGGGGTGAGCTACCGGGTGTACACCGCGCCGCTCACCGACTGGGACGGCGCGCTGGTCCGGGCCGCCATCCGTCAGTCGGTCGTCGGCTCCACCCTGGACCGGCTCACCGCCCTGCTCGCCGTGATCACTGCGGGCGGGACCCTACTGGCCGCCTTCGGCGCCCGGCTGCTGGCCGGCCGGGTACTGCGCCCGGTACGGCGGCTCACCGAGACGGTCGAGCACGTCACGGCAACGCAGGATCTGACGGCGCGCATCGACGTGCGGGGCCGCGACGAGATTGCCCGGCTCGCACGCTCCTTCACCGCGATGATGGCGGCAGTGGAGGAATCGGTGAGGGCCCAGCGACGGCTCGTCGCCGACGCGTCGCACGAACTGCGCACTCCTCTCACGAGCATCACCACCAATCTGGAACTGCTCAGCGAGAGCCCCGGCCTGGCCGACCCGCAGGCCCCCGCCCTGGTCGAACAGGCCCGCACGCAGGCCCAGGAACTCCGGGACCTGCTCAACGACCTGGTGGAGCTCGCCCGTTACGGGCAGCAGGACGCCCACACCGAGGACACCCGCCTCGATCTCCTCACCGAGCGGGTCGTGGCCCGTACGGCCCGGCGCAGCCCCCGGGCGTCGCTGCGCACGGAGCTGACCGAGTGTCTGGTGCATGCCGACCCCGAAGCGTTGGAACGCGCCGTCGGCAACCTCGTCGACAACGCCGTCAAGTGGAGCCCGGACGGCGGCGACGTGCTGATTGAGGTGTCCCGCGACGGCACCGTCACGGTCACCGACCAGGGCCCCGGCATCCCGGCGGACGACCTGCCCTTCGTGTTCGACCGGTTCTACCGCTCGCCAACCGCCCGCTCCCTCCCCGGGTCCGGACTCGGGCTCGCCATCGTCAAGCAGGTCGCCGAGACCCACGGCGGCACCATCACGGCCGAGCCGCTGGACCACGGCCTCCGCATGCGGCTGTCCCTCCCGCACCTGGCCTGATCGACCGGGTGGGCCTGCAGTTCGACGGCGTGACGCCCATCAGAGGCTCGGGAGTGCGAGTGTCACCCGTGAGCGCGGTAAATGGAGATGCCGTCCCCTGACCTGCACAGGCAGGATCGCTCCATGTCGACCGATATCAGCGGAATGATCGAATGCCGGCCTGGGGCCCGTCTGTGGGGCCCCGACGACGAAGACTCCGTGTGGGAGGTCGCCATCGATCTCTTCCTCCTCAACAGGGGCAACGCCTACGACGGGCTGGCTTGCCTCTTTGGAGTCCGAAACTCCTTCGGCTTCCGTCCCCTGGCGGAAGGCCGCGGCTTTCCGGATGACGCCTCGGATGGGCTGCGAGGTGGGTTCGCAGGCTACGGCGGGCCCCGCGATGTGCACGGGACCACGTGGCTGACCTGGGCCGAGCTGAGCACCGTGGACTGGCAGGAGACCGACACCTCAGGGACCCGAACGCGCGCCTCAGCCGCAGGGAACGACACCGACTGGGGCCGGGTCTGGAGCGTCATGCGCATCCTCAGCGAGGTCCACGGAGCCGAGAACGTACGGCTTGTCGTCTGGTTCCACTGACCCACAGCTGAGCACCTGGTAGGCACTGCCCGGCAGGTCGAACGCTCAGCTCGATGCACCCTCTGGAGAGAGGTGGCCTCGGTAGTACGGCGGGAGCGGTCAGGTTGTCCTTCGCGGTATTCGATCCATGGGGACGATGCGCCAAAAGAGTTTGTCATGAGGTCGTATGTCGACGACGATCACCTCGTGACGACCGGAAAGGGCCATGCCGTCTAGGCGCCCCGCTCCGCTCTCCACCGCTCGCGCGCCGCCGACCGCTGCTCACCGCAGCACCCGATGGCCGTGACCGCCCACCCCACCCAGGAGAGCCCGCCCGTGCAGAAAACTGCCCTCATTCCGTACGCCCACCTCCCACAAGAGCACCATGACCGCCACGTCCTGACCAGTACCGTCGACGTCTTCGGCGCCGCCCACTGGCTGCTGGCCGAACGCGCTCCGCAGCCCGGCGGCGACGTCCTTCCCTTCGACGCGCTGGTCGTTTCTGTCGATCCCGGCGGCAACGTCGAAGTCACCGAGCTGAGCGCCGTGCGAGCCCGCTGGCCGCACCTGGACCGCCTGCCCGAGGGCGGGTTCGTCGTCGCCGCGTCCCGCGCCCGCCGGTACGAGGACGCGAACCAGGTCCAGGTCTTCGACGCGCTCGGCCGCGAGACCTCGTCCTTCTCCGTCGGGGACGCCATCGAGCACCTGCTCGTCGACGAGGCCGACCATATCTGGGTCGGGCACTTCGACGAGAACCCCGCCGGAATCCGCCGCTGGAGCGCCACGGGCCGACCCTCCTGGACGTCGGCGCCCTCATCCCCGGTCTCTTCGACTGCTACGCCCTGAACGTGTCGGGCACCGTCGCCTGGGCATGCCCATACACGGACTTCCCACTCGTCGAGATTCGGCCCAACCGCACCGACCGACCCGTGAGGGTGTGGGCGAACCGCGTACGGGGCGCCCATGCAGTGGCCGTCCACGGTGGGCGGGTCGCCTTCTACGGCGGCTACGGCGAGGAGCGGGACCGACTCGCCCACGGAGAGCTCACCGAAACCTCCGTCGAGCCAACGGACGTCGGCCTGCTCACCCTGCCCAATGGCCTTGCCCCAGGCCGCCGGCGGGTGGTCGGCCGGGGAAGCAGGATCTACGTCCAGGCGGAGCCGTTCACCACGTGGGGCGTGTTCGACCTCAGCGGCTGATACGCAGCACTGGAAAGGCCGTTTCCACCCAGTCGCCGACCACCGGGCGGACGGTCCCGCAAGGAGTCTGCTGCGGCGCATGCCCGCCAGGGTCCAGCGGTCTTCGACCGGTAGGGCGAAATCTTCGACGAGCAGGGACCCGGCGCTCTTGTGCTGCGCTGACTCTTCACGCCGGAGTGGACCCACGGTCGAGACACGGTTGCACTGCCCGGCACGAGCGGGCGGGCCGGCTTGCCCTTGGGGGGAGTCCTGAGCATGGGAGTTGTCCATCCAGGCCAGGTCTCGCGCTCCGTCACACCCGGACCGGTTGCCAGTGGGACTACCGGACTCCCGTCCCGGACACCGCGAATCAGCTCGCGCGTCGCCCTGTGAACAGGTCCTGGTACGACGTGGACTGGAGCTGCAGGGGTGGAGCCAGGTCGCCAAAGGACTTGCCGAAGGCTTGCGGCGACCGCGCCAGTTCCATCAGCACCTGGTCCGCCGCGTCGTCGCCGGCAAGGTTGGGCGCCAGGGCCGCGCAGGCCCGAACGCCCGCATGCGGGTCAGCCAGCCAGGGACGCGTGTCGCCGTCGAGGTGGCCAATGGCGATCACCATCGTCGCCAGGTCGTGCGAGGTATCGGCGGCCCGGACCATCGACGTCAACTGTTCCAGCAGCGCCGGACGTTGTGCGGAGGCTGCGGGATGCCGCGCCAGTGACCCGACAGCTGCGGCGGCGCATGTCCTGCGCCTGGCGCGTTCCGACGCGAGGTGCGGCAGTGTTCGCCGCAGGAGCGCGGGAACCAGGTCGAAGCAGGCGAGCGCCGCCTGATCGAGGACGAGTTCACCCAGTCCCGTGCCGTCCCGCCACATCCGGGCCCTGCCATCCGCATCGGTCGACACGTACGCGGCGGTCCAGGCCCGCAGCTCCGGTACCCGGTCCTCGACCCGAGCACGGAGCTCCGCAGCCCGGTCTCCGAGGTCGGCGGCGACGCCGACCTCGTACAGGTAGGCGAGCATGGCATCGGGCAACGAGGGGTCATCCGGCCCCAGCAGCGGATTGTCCAGGAGCTCGGCGACGAGCAGCGCGGTGGGCGCCGTCGCAGGCCAGGCCTTGCCTTCGCGACGAAGCGTCGCCGACCACAGGTGCGAGTACCCGTCGACGAAAGCCTCCGCATCGTCGCCGAGGAGAGCAGCCAGGTGCCGCGGCGTGTCGTCGGCGGGGCCCGAGGCATGGAAGAGGCCGGCCCACTCCACGTCATGCGTACGGTCATCCACAACGGGGATGGTGCCACAACAGCTCGCCGGGCTCACATTGCCCAGACTCACTCCGGGGCGGCGGACACGTGCACCCAGCCCGGCCCCCGACCCCGGACGCGGACACGCGACCCGCCGACCTCGCTCAACCCGCAATCACGAACCGGACATCAATGTGCGTATCGCTCTCTGAACGCTGATTTCCCCTCCGCACCCGTGGCTGGGGGGGAGTGCGGGCCCGTCCAGCAGCCTGCACCGCCCCTGTCGCGGATGCGTCATAGCGGTGCTGACCGTCGGCATGCTCGGCGTGCGGCAGGCCCGCGTCAGCCGATCTGTTCGGCCAGGGCGACGATGATGCCTGCGGGGCCGCGGAGGTTGCAGAGCCGGTAGATGTTCTCGTACTGCGCCACCTCGCCGAGGAGTTCGGCGCCGTGGGTGCGCAGGCGGGCGATGGTGTCGTCGATGTCGTCGACGGCGAACATGACGCGATGCAGGCCCAGCGTGTTGGGCGGAGGGTTCCGCGGCTCGGCGTCGGATACCGCGGGGGTGTGGAATTTGGTCAGCTCCAGTTTGCTGTGGCCGTCCGGGGTCCGCATCATCGCGATGTCGCTCCGGACGCCGTCGAGTCCGACGGTGCGGTCCGCATAAAGGCCTTCGATCTGCGCCTTGCCTTCCAGCTCCATGCCGAGCTCGGTGAAGAAGGCGACGGCCGCGTCCAGATCGTCGACGACGATGGCGACGTTGTCCATCCGCAGAATAGTCATGTCTCCGAGCCTAACGACTCGATGCGCCGAGGCGCGGCGGGCGGCCGGTGCCGGGCCCGATGACCAGCTGGTCTTCGTCGACCGGGTGCTGATCACCCTGCTCCACCTGCCTCTGCGGCCACTGCACGCGGCGCCGGCCGAGCTGTACGGAGCGACCCGGCCCACCGTTACCCGTGCCATCCACGAGATCCGTCCTCTGCCGGCCCGGCGCGGCGGCATGCCGCTGCAGCGGGACCCCGGACGGCACGAGTCCCCCCGAGACCCACGCCACCATCGCCGGCCTGGTCTCGGACCGCACCGCCCGCAGCCCGACCCGGCACATCACCGGGGCTCTCGACACCGCTTGGCCGGACACGGGGGCCGGAACTCTTCGAACCGGCGCCCGGCCGCTCACTATTGCTTCTCGACGTCCTTCACCGAGGACGGCCCCAACTGCTTGGCGCTGGCGTACTCCGGCATCGTCATGGGCTTGTCGAACAGGAAGAACGACTGGTTCGTGCCGACCGTGAACTCCATGTACGCGTTCGTCGTCGCGTCGAAGCCGTAGTAGGCGTTGCAGGTCGAACCGGAGGTGTACGTGCCGTCCATGCCTGGCTGCGCGAGGACCGCGACGCCGTTGGAGGTGGACTCCACCCGCTCCGTCGGCGTGAGCATCTTGCAGCGCGGCACCGGCAGGCCCTTCATGATGAAGTACCCGTACTCGCCGTTGGCGTTCTGGATGTAGACGTAGGAGAGTTTGCCCCGCTGCCCCCACGTCTTGACCCACTGGTTGATCGCCTCGCGGGTCGGCGAGTACTCCATGCGGCCCGCCGGCTGCTGGGCCACGAGGCGGTCGTAGTTGTCCTGCTTGGCCTTGTTCTCCTTGTCCTGGCTGGACTCGGTGCAGGACGTCAGGACGAGACCCACAACGAGCGCGACGAGGGTGGCCAGGGCCATGCGTGCGTACTTCTTCATGCGGTGCTGCCCTCTTCCCGGATTGAGGTGCGGATCAGTTGGTGCACGTCGTGCGCTCGGCGGTGGCATCCAGCCGGTACGGCAGATCCTTGTCACGGAAGGGCGCGCGGTGCTCCTGGGCGGCCTTCGAGTTGTAGGCGTTGACCGACTCGATCCGCGTGGCCTTCAGCGCGGTGATCGACTGGTCGATCTGCGTCGTGCGGATCTCCGAAGCGGCCTTCCGCTCCTCCCGGAGCGCCTGGATCGTCCCTTCGGCGTTCTGCACGGCCGCGCACAGATCGAAGAACTCCTCGTAGGTGGTCTGACGGAACTCGCCCGAAGCGACGGTGTTCTCGCGCTCGTCCGCCTCACCGCGGAACGGGGCGGTGATCCACCCCGCGCCGCCGAAGGCGAACACCCCGATCACGTACAACACCGCCAGGGCGACAACTCCGCCGACGGCCCATGCGCCTAACCGTGCCCCCTCGCGTAGCTGCCCCATGGCCATCCCCCTTCACATGTGGCTCCGCGGCGTCGAACCACCTCTTGCGAAGGAGGACACGGCACCCGGGTGAAACGGTTCCGCTGGCGCGAGCGTCAGGAACGAGCCACTGCCGGCACACGGTCCGCTCGGCCAGGCGGCGTCGGCACGCCACGCCCGACCGGTAACCGAGTTCCTGCGGCGAGGGTTTCCCGGAGTTCTCGGTCCGCAGCGCACATGTGCGTGCGACGGGCCGCCGCGTCCCCGCATCCGCGACGTCGAGAACCAGGGCTCCACCCGTGTGATGGCCAAGCTCGGCAGGGCTCACGATCGCACGACGGCCGTGCCCGGTATCGGGCAGCCGGTGCGGGTCACCGCGATCACGCCGGAGCGGTACGCGGCGGCGCGGCAGGGGTTACGCCCGGCGCCCGTCAGACCCCGCCCGCTGTGGCCGGGTTGGGGGCGGGCCGGCTGCGCATCGGCCGGGGAACTGCCATAGGGTTCGGCGCGGACCGGCTCGTTCGGTCAGTTGCGGTACAGGGCAGTTCAGTTCAGGTCAGATCAGGTCGCAGTCAGGCAATCGCCCGACAGGCACGTGCAGGGGAGCACCAGCGTGAGTCTCATCAAGAAGGCATTCGAAGTCATCGAGAAGGGCTTTGACGCGGGCGGTGACGCCATCCACGACTTCACCGTCAACCGCCGCACGGCCGAGCTCTTCCTGAAGCTGGGTGTCGCGGTCTACGCCGAGCAGCGCCTCGGCGGCTCGCACGAGCCGGTGGAGCGGATGTTCGAGGCCCTGGAGGGCCATGTCGCCGAGAACGGCGAGGTGGAGCTCGACCACCTCAAGGAGGCCCACGAGGTCCTGGGCGAGGCGTTCGTGGCCAAGCACACCGCGGAGATCGAGGCGGCGGAGGCCGCCGAGGCCAAGGCCGTCGAGGAAGCCAAGGCCGCCGCTGCCGCCGCTGCCGCCGTGACTCCCGCGGCTCCCGTGGCGGCCCCCGCGGTTCCGGCACAGGCCCCCGCTCCTGCCGCTCCCGTCGAGGAGGCCGCCGCCCCCGTCGCCCCGGCGGAGGCCTCCTCGACGGGAGGGGCAGCCGGCCCTTAAACCC
>NZ_JARAVO010000074.1:0-37680 GCF_033792805.1 Streptomyces sp. PA03-1a | reverse complement strand
TCTCACGGCCCCGGCCGGGGCGGCCGGCGGCGACGGGCCCGGCCGGGGCCGTGACGGGCGGAGCCGGCGCGACGGGGCAGTTCCGCGGCATGTGGCTGGCGACGGTCGCCAACCGCGACTGGCCCTCGGCCCGCGGGCTGTCGGCCCGTCAGCAGCACGACGAACTCGTCGGCTTCCTCGACCTCGCCGTCGAGCGGCGCCTCAACGCGGTCGTCATGCAGGTCCGGCCGACCGCCGACGCGCTGTGGCCATCCCCGTACGAGCCCTGGTCGGAGTTCCTGACCGGTGTCCAGGGGCGGGACCCCGGCTGGGACCCGCTCGGCACGGCCGTGGCGGAGGCGCACGCGCGCGGGCTGGAACTGCACGCCTGGTTCAACCCGTTCCGCGTCGCCACCCACGACGACCCGGAACGGCTCTCCCCGGACCACCCGGCCCGGGTCAACCCCGACTGGCTCGTCGCCTACGGCGGCAAGCTCTACTACAACCCGGGGATCCCCCAGGTGCGGCGCTTCGTGCAGGACGCCATGCTCGATGCCGTCCGCCGCTACCCCGTCGACGGGGTGCACTGGGACGACTACTTCTACCCCTATCCGGTCGCCGGCCGGCACTTCGCCGACGACGACGCCTTCGCCCGGTACGGGGAGGGCTTCGACGACCTCGCGTCCTGGCGGCGCGACAACATCGACCTGCTCGTCAGCGAGACCGCCGCCCGCATCCGGGCGCTCCGCCCCGCCACCCGCTTCGGCGTCAGCCCCTTCGCCGTCTGGCGCAACCGCCGCACGGACCCGCGCGGCTCCGACACCCGCGGCGGGGTCCAGACGTACGACGACCTCTACGCCGACACGCGCGGCTGGGTCCGCAAGGGCTGGATCGACTACATCGTCCCGCAGGTGTACTGGCACATCGGCTTCGACGTCGCCGACTACGCCACGCTCGTGCCCTGGTGGGCCCAGGTCGTCGACGGCACCCGCGTCCAGCTCTACATCGGCGAGGCCCTGTACCGCGCGGGCGCCGCGGGCGAGGCCAAGGCCTGGCAGGACCCGGCCGAACTCTCCCGCCACCTCGAACTGGACCGGAACCATCCCCAGGTGCTCGGCAACGTCTTCTTCTCCGCCAAGGAGGTCGCCGCCGACCCCATCGGCGCGATGTCCCGGGTCGTCGCCGACCACTACACGACGCGGGTCCGCACGCCCCGCCCCTGACCGGGGGCGCGGGAGCCGTCGAGCGGGACCGCGGCCGCATGGTGCGACGGCCGCGGTCCGGCACGATCCGGTGCGGAACGGTTCAGCGGGTCGGGGTCGCGCCCCGCCCGTGCTCCACCGTCGAGTCCGGTCCTGGGGACAGGATGCACTCGTGCCCGTCGTCGTACCGGACGCGGTACGGCGGCTCGCCCTCCTGCCCCATGACCTCGACGATCTCGGCCACCTTGTCGTGCTGGCCGACTACCCGCCCGTGCTGCCTGACCCGGTCACCCTTGTTCGCGTGCATCGGTAGACCTCCTGAGAACTCGGCGGTCCGCAGCCTTGCCCCTCCAGTCTAGGTTCGGGCGTCCGCTCCGCACCCTCTGGAACGCCGCCCGGGGCTCAGTCCGGCCGCAGGCCGAGTTCCGCCAGCATGCGCGGGTCGGGGGTGCGCCGGTAACCCGCCCACAGCGGGCCGCCGCAGGCGTGCAGCACCGCGTCGACCGCCGCGGCGAAGGGCTCGCGCGGGCCGCCGCGGACGAGATCCCGGTAACCGCCGAGCAGGAGCCCCGCGAGCTCGGGCTCGGCCTCGCGCAGCCGGCGCGGCAGCCACTTGCCGCCACCGCGCCAGTGGCCGCGCGTAGCAAGCAGCAGCTCGGCGGCGCGGTCCAGCAGGGCAGCGGCCACGGCGAGGAGTTCCTCCTCGTCCCGGGCGCCGAGGAGGTCGTCGCGCAGGTCGGTGACGGCGTAGCGCCGGTGGTCGCGCTCGGCGTCCGGGACGGCGGGCGGCCCGGCGGCGAGGATGCGCTCCGCCGTGTCGCGCAGCCGGGCGGCGGTGCCGTCGCGGTCGAGCAGGACGACGCCCCGCGCGCACATGAACGCCATCGTGCCGCTGCCGCGGTCGCGGTCCCACCCCATGAAGGCAGGCAGCGACTCGGTGGTGTGCACGAAGAGCTCGACCGGCCAGGAGCCCCAGGTGAACGATTCCGCGTGGCACCCGGCGGGCGGATCGAGGACGACGACCACGTCCAGGTCGGACGTCGCCGTCCCCTCACCGCGGGCCGTGGACCCGCCCAGGAAGCCCGCCAGGGCGTCGGGGAAGCGTTCTGCGAGCAGGGCGCGGGCCGCGCCGACCGGATCGTCCATGGTCGGACCCTACGCCCCGCTCACCACGGGGTTCAGAACGGGTAGTGCGCCTGCTGCGTGGCCAGGGTGACCCAGCGGGTGTTGGAGAACGCCTCCAGGCCCCAGCGGCCGCCGAAGCGGCCGTAGCCGGAGGCCTTGAAGCCGCCGAACGGCGCCTGCGGTTCGTCCGCCACGGACTGGTCGTTGACGTGCACGATGCCGGTGCGCAGCCGGCGGGCGACGGCGAGCCCGTGGGTGCCGTTCTCCGTGATGACGCCCGCGGTCAGACCGTGGTCGGTGTCGTTGGCCAGGGCCACGGCCTCGTCGTCGTCGGCGAAGGAGGCCACGGTGACGACGGGGCCGAAGGCCTCCCCGTAGTAGACCTCCGCGTCCTTGGGCACGTCCCGCAGCACGGTGGCCGGGTGCACCGCGCCGTCCGGCTCACCGCCGCCGGTCAGCACGGTGGCGCCCTTGGCGACCGCGTCCCGCACCAGCTCCGCGACGCGCCGCGCGGAGGCGGAGCTCACCAGCGGGCCGATCACGGTGTGCGGGTGCGAGGGGTCGCCCGAGGGCAGCGTGCCGACCTTGGCGGCGAACTTGGCCGTGAACTCCTCGGCGAGGCTCTCGTGGACGAGGATCCGGTCGCCGGACATGCAGATCTGCCCGGAGTTGAGGAAGACGCCGAAGACGGCGGCGTCGACGGCGTAGTCCACGTCGGCGTCGTCCAGCACGACGATCGCGTTCTTGCCGCCGAGCTCCAGCACGGCGGGCTTGAGGTGGCGCGCGGCATGGGTGCCGATGATCCGCCCGACCTCGGTCGACCCGGTGAAGTTGACGATGCGGACCCTCGGGTCGGCGATGAGGGCCTCGGCGACCTCCGCCGCGTCCTCACGGGCGTTGGTCACCACGTTCAGCACGCCGTCGGGCAGCCCGGCCTCGCGCAGCACGTCCGCGACGAACAGGCCGCAGGCCACCGGGGCGTCCTCGCTCGGCTTCACCACCACCGTGTTGCCCGCCGCCAGCGGCGCGGCGACCGCGCGGACACCCAGGATGACCGGGGCGTTCCACGGAGCGAAGGCGCCCACGACGCCGACCGGCTCGCGCACCGCCATGCCGAGGACGCCCTCCTCCTGCGCGCTGAGCACCTCACCGCGCGGCGCGGTGACGGCGGCGGCCACCTCGCGCAGGATGTTGGCGGCCAGCCCGACGTTGAAGTACGCCCAGGGGCGCGTGCCGCCGGCCTCGTGCGCCATGATCTCGGCGGCCTGCTCGGTGCGGGCCTCCAGCAGGTCGGCCGCGGTCAGGAAGATCTTGCGCCGTGCGAACGGGCTGAGCGCCGCCCACTCCGGGAACGCGGCCTCGGCCGCGTCCACCGCCCGGGTGATGTCCTCCGCACCCCCGGCGGCCACGGTCGCGTACACCTCCCCGGTGAAGGGGCTCACGTCCTCGGCCGTGCGTCCGGAGACGGCCGGGACGTCCTTGCCGCCGATCAGCAGTTCGCGGGTGATGGTCATGGCAGCCCCTGTCTGGCACGCGAACGCCCTCGTTCGCACAGTGAACTATCGTTCATTGAACGTTTGAGCACCGAGTCTGCGACGCGCCCACGGCGCTGTCAACGGACCGGAACGCGCTTTGTGGAGGTGGCGGGAGCCAGCCCGCGCCGGGGTCCGGCCTTCGCTCCGCGAGGCGACGGTGGCCTGCGCCCGGTCCGCCGGAAGGCCGGGACGGCGCTCGGGCCGCGGCTCCCGAAGATCGGTCCTCGGCGCGTCGTGAACCCGCCGTCGGGAGAGACGGCACCTGCGAGGAGGTGGCCGCCGCCCGGCGAGCGCTCACGGCGCGGCGCGCCGGGGAGAGCGCGAAGCGGCGCTGCACCGTGAAGCTGACGGACTCGGGATCATCGGTCGCCCAGGCGATGACGACGAGGGGGAACGGGGCGGGCAAGTAGCCGCGCGCGGGGGCGACCGGCGGCTGCGCCGGTCGGCCGCCTGGCAGACGGCGCGGGTACCCCCAGCGGTGCCCAAGCCGCCGGCGGGTCCGGGTGGCGAGCCGGAACGACGCCGCCCCGCGCGGTGGGCGCGGGGCGGCGTACGGAGGCGAGAGGGGGACGTCAGGCGTCGGCGCCGCCGGCGCGCTCCGCGTCGCGCTCCTTGAGGCGTGCGGCCTCCTTGCGGACCTCGGCCTGGGTGGCGCGCTCCTTCTGCAGCCACTCGGGCTCTTCCTGCTTCAGGGCCTCGATCTGCTCCGTGGTGAGCGCCTCGGTGACCCCGCCGCGGGCGAGGCCGGAGTTGGAGATGCCCAGCTTCGCCGCCACCACCGGGCGCGGGTGCGGGCCGTTGCGGCGCAGCTCCCGGAGCCACTCGGGCGGGTCGGCCTGCAGCGCGTTCAGCTCGTCGCGCGACACGACGCCCTCCCGGAACTCGGCGGGGGTGGCCTCGAGGTACACACCCAGCTTCTTCGCCGCCGTGGCGGGCTTCATGGTCTGGGCGGATTGGTGCGACGTCATGCCTCAAGGATATCGATCGCGGGAGCGGTCCCCGACCGGCGCCGGGGTAGCCTGGCCGGATGACCGGCTCGGAAGCTCCCCCCTCGTTCCGCCTCGCCTACGTCCCGGGCGTGACCCCCGCCAAATGGGTGCGGATCTGGCAGGAACGGCTGCCGGACGTCCCGCTCGAGCTCGTCATGGTCACGGCCGCCGAGGTCCCCGGGATGCTCCGCGGCCTCGACGCGGACGCGGGCTTCGTACGGCTGCCGATCGACCGGACGGACCTCAGCGCCATCCCCCTCTACACGGAGACGACGGTCGTCGTCGTCCCCAAGGACCACCTCGTGGCGGCCGCCGAGGAGGTGTCGCTGGCGGACCTGGCCGACGACGTGGTGTTCCACCCCCTCGACGACACCCTGGACTGGGAGCAACCCCCCGGGCGGCCCGCGATCGAGCGCCCGGCCACGACCGCGGACGCCGTCGAGCTCGTCGCGGCGGGCGTGGGGGTGCTGGTCGTGCCGCAGTCGCTGGCGCGCCTGCACCACCGCCGCGACCTCACCTACCGCACGGTGGTCGACGCCCCGCAGTCGCGGGTGGCCCTGTCGTGGCGCGAGGACACCACGACCGACCGGGTCGAGGACTTCATCGGCATCGTGCGCGGCCGCACCGTCAACAGCACCCGCGGCCGCACCCAGGCCCAGCCGCAGCCGAAGAAGCAGCGCCCCGAGGAGGGGGCGGCGCGCCGCAAGCCGGCGGCGGGCAGGTCGTCCGGCCGTACGTCCGCCAAGACCCCCCGCCCCGCGAAGCGCGGCAAGCCCCGCCGCCGCTCGTAGACGCGGTGAGGGCACGCGGCCGCCACCGGCCGGAGGTCCGGACGCCGACCGGGGTGCCGAGACTCGCCGGACTCCGGGGCGCCCCACCGGCCCCAGGGCGGCTGTGACGACGAACGACAGTTGGCGGATCTGACATCCATCAGCAGTGGCCGCGATGCGACGAGGCCGTTGCCGGTGCCGGGGCCGCCGACCAGCCCCACCCCGAGAGCCAGGTCGGCCCCGTACGGGGTGCGCCGCGGGGATTCTGCGGTCGGCTGGGCGACCACGCTGAACGCGTCCACCAGGTAGGCGGCCCAGGGAGCTGCCGTCTCGTAGATCTCGTAGCGGCCTGGTGAACACTCTCTCAGCGTCTTCTCCAGGTACCGTCCGGACCCAGGGCCGATCTCCAACACCGTGTCCGGGTTGGCAGCGAAGACGCCGAGGGCGCGATGTTCGTCGACGGTGGACTGGGTTGACTTCGCCCAGGTCTTGTCACCTCGGACGCAGGGCCAAGCGCGTGGCGCGCAGGGGTCGGACAGGGTTCGGGCCGGGAACTCGGCGCCGGCTTTCCCTGGCATCCGAGGGCGATGGCAGAGTGATCGTTCCGCTTGACTAGCCTTGCCGTCATGAATCGCTGGGAAGAGCTGACTGGTGGGAGCTCCGGAGAGGACTACGCCGCGCGTCTGGCGGTTGTGGCCGACGGCGGCAAGGACATGCATGGTGAGGCGCGATTCTGCGCCGCGCTCGTGCCCGTGGGAGCGCGGGTGCTGGACGCCGGGTGCGGTACCGGACGGGTCATGATCCGGCTCGCGGAGCTCGGGTACGACTGTGTCGGGGTGGATCTCGATGAGTCCATGCTGGCGGTGGCCCGCAGGGAAGCGCCGGACCTGACGTGGATCCGGGCCGACTTGACCGATTTTGCCCCGGCCGATGTTCATGCCGCTGCGGGCTTCGACCTCGTGGTCGCCGCCGGCAACATTTTCCCGCTTCTCGCCACAGGTACCGAGGCGGCGGCCGTCAGCCGACTGGCCGCGGTGCTGCGCCCGGGGGGTCTGTTCGTCTCCGGATTCGGCTTGGATGAGGCCCACCTGCCGGTGCCGCCAAGCATCACGCTGCCGGAGTACGACACCTATTGCGCTGCGGCGAGCCTCGCCTTCGTCGACCGCTTCGCCACCTGGGACGCCGACCCTTATGAGGGCGGCGGCTACGCGGTCAGCGTCCACCGGCGCTGAAAGATCCCGGAAGCCGTCTTGGTGCAGGCGGTATGGGTCGCGTGTTCTTGGGCCGTTTGCTTGCCGGGCGGGCTGTGGCGCTGAAGGTCGTCCATCCGTACTGAGCGCGCCAGGCGGTCAGTGGCGCTTTCACGGCACCGGTGGTGGTGGCCGGTCCGGAGGGTGACTTGCCGTGGTTGGTGACCGTCTGCGTACCCGGGGCCGAGCCTTACCGAGCGGTCGCGGCGGGCGGTCCTCTGATCCTCACCGCACAGGACACGGTCTGGGGCGAACGCCTGTGGCCGGTGTCCCGCCGACCCGACTTGGCCGCACGAAGCCATACCGGTCGTCTCGGCATGTTCACGTGGTAGTGGCGAGTCCGGAGCGAGGGCCAACTATCGTCCTGAGGGGCCATGCGCAGAGCCTCGTCATAGGCGGCGGGGCCGGAACGGGCCGAAAAGCTTTGCATAAAACTTCCGGGCGCCGTATAGTCATGCCATCGACGAGGAGGGTCCATGGCATTCCGGGCAGCGGTGGCGGGAGCGAGCGGGTACGCGGGCGGGGAGATCCTGCGCCTGTTGCTGAACCACCCCGAGATCGAGATCGGCGCGCTCACCGGGAACACCAACGCCGGGCAGCGCCTCGGCGGCCTGCAGCCGCATCTGCTGCCGCTGGCCGACCGCGTCCTGGAGGCGACCGACGTGGAGGCGCTGGCCGGACACGACGTCGTCTTCCTCGCGCTGCCGCACGGGCAGTCGGCCGCCGTCGCCGAGCAGCTCGGTGACACGGCCCTCGTCGTCGACTGCGGCGCCGACTTCCGGCTCGAGGACGCCGCGGACTGGGAGCGGTTCTACGGCTCCCCGCACGCGGGCACGTGGCCGTATGGCCTTCCGGAGCTGCCGGGTGCGCGCGCCGCGCTGGCGGGCTCCAGGCGCATCGCGGTGCCCGGTTGCTACCCCACCGCGGTCACGCTCGCGCTCTTCCCCGCGTACGCGGCGGGCCTGGTGGAGCCCGAGGCCGTCGTCGTCGCCGCGTCCGGCACCTCCGGTGCGGGCAAGGCCGCCAAGCCGCACCTGCTGGGCAGCGAGGTCATGGGCAACATGACCCCGTACGGCGTCGGCGGTACGCACCGGCACACCCCCGAGATGATCCAGAACCTCTCCGGGGTGGCCGGGGAGCGGGTCTGCGTCTCCTTCACCCCGACGCTGGCGCCGATGCCCCGCGGCATCCTCGCCACCTGCAGCGCCAAGGCCAGGCCCGGCACCACCGCCGACGCCGTACGGGGCGCCTACGAGAAGGCGCTGGCCGACGAACCGTTCGCGCACCTGCTGCCGGAGGGCCAGTGGCCCGCCACCGCCGCCGTGTACGGCTCGAACGCCGCGCTGATCCAGGTCGCGTACGACGAGGCCGCCGGCCGGGTCGTCGTCGTCAGCGCCATCGACAACCTCACCAAGGGGACCGCCGGCGGCGCGGTGCAGAGCATGAACATCGCGCTCGGCCTCCCCGAGGGACTGGGCCTGAGCACCGCGGGGGTCGCACCATGACCCCCCGCCCCGCCGCCCGCGCCCGCCGCGCCGTCGCCGAGCTGCTCACCCGGGCCGCGCCCTGCGGCGCGGGGGCCGACGCGCCCGGCACGGCCCCGGTGACCGGGCCGTACACCGACATCACGGCGAAGGCCGCGCCCCTGCGGTGCGTCGGCCCAGAAGCGGACAAGGAGACGACACAGTGAGCGTCACGGCAGCACAGGGATTCACGGCGGCGGGTATCGCCGCCGGGATCAAGGAGAACGGCAACCCGGACCTCGCCCTCGTGGTGAACAACGGTCCGCGGCTCGCCGCGGCCGGCGTCTTCACCTCCAACCGCGTCAAGGCCGCCCCCGTCCTGTGGTCGGAGCAGGTCCTCAAGGGCGGTCAGGTCTCCGCCGTCGTCCTCAACTCCGGTGGCGCCAACGCCTGTACGGGCCCCCTGGGCTTCCAGGACACCCACGCCACCGCCGAGGCGGTCGCCGACGCCCTCGGGCAGAGCGCGGGGGAGGTCGCCGTCTGCTCCACCGGGCTGATCGGCGTCCGGCTGCCTATGGACAGGCTGCTGCCGGGCGTCGCCAAGGCGGCGGCCGAGCTCTCCGCCCACGGCGGCGAGAAGGCCGCCATCGCCATCAAGACCACCGACACCGTCCACAAGACCGCCGTGTACGAGGGCGAGGGCTGGACGGTCGGCGGCATGGCCAAGGGCGCGGGCATGCTCGCACCGGGCCTGGCCACCATGCTGGTCGTCCTCACCACCGACGCCGACCTGGACTCCGCCGCCCTCGACGGGGCGCTGCGCGCCGCCACCCGCACCACCTTCGACCGGGCCGACTCCGACGGCTGCATGTCGACCAACGACACGGTGCTGCTGCTCGGCTCCGGTGCCTCCGGCGTCACCCCCGCACCGGAGCCGTTCGCCGCCGCCGTCGAGCAGGTCTGCGCCGACCTCGCCCGCCAGCTGATCCGCGACGCCGAAGGCGCCTCCAAGGACATCAAGATCGAGGTCGTCAACGCGGCGACCGAGGACGACGCCGTCGAGGTGGGCCGCTCCATCGCCCGCAACAACCTCCTCAAGTGCGCGATCCACGGCGAGGACCCCAACTGGGGCCGGGTGCTCTCGGCGATCGGCACCACCTCCGCCGCCTTCGAGCCGGACCGCCTCAACGTCGCGATCAACGGCGTGTGGGTCTGCAAGTCCGGCTCCGTCGGCGAGGACCGCGAGCTGGTCGACATGCGCTACCGCGAGGTCCACATCACCGCCGACCTCGCCGCCGGCACCGAGACCGCGACCATCTGGACCAACGACCTGACCGCCGAGTACGTCCACGAGAACAGCGCCTACAGCTCATGAGCGCCCGCAAGCACACGGCCCTGCCCAAGGCGCAGATCCTGATCGAGGCGCTGCCCTGGCTGACCCGGCACCACGGCAAAACGGTCGTCATCAAGTTCGGCGGCAACGCCATGGTCGACGAGGAGCTGAAGGCGGCCTTCGCCCAGGACGTCGTCTTCCTGCGGCACGCCGGCCTCAAGCCGGTCGTGGTGCACGGCGGCGGCCCGCAGATCAGCGCGCAGCTCGACAAGCAGGGCCTGGTCAGCGAGTTCAAGGCGGGGCTGCGGGTCACCACCCCGGAGGCCATGGACGTCGTCCGCATGGTGCTCGCCGGGCAGGTGCAGCGCGAGCTGGTCAACCTGCTCAACCAGCACGGCCCGCTCGCCGTCGGCCTGACCGGTGAGGACGCCCACACCATCAGCGCGACCCGGCACCGCCCGATGATCGACGGCGAGGCCGTCGACATCGGCCGGGTCGGGCAGATCACCGAGATCGACACCGGTGCCATCCGGGCCCTGCTGGACGACGGCCGCATCCCGGTCGTCTCCTCCATCGCCCGCAGCGCCGACGACGGCCACATCTACAACGTCAACGCCGACACCGCCGCGGCGGCGCTCGCGGCCGCGCTCGGCGCGGAGACCCTGATGGTCCTCACGGACGTCGAGGGCCTGTACGAGGACTGGCCGAACAGCGACGAGGTGATCAGCCGGCTCACCGCGAGCGAGCTGGAGAAACTGCTGCCCGAGCTGTCCAGCGGCATGGTGCCCAAGATGGAGGGGTGCCTGCACGCGGTGCGCAACGGCGTCCACACCGCCCGGGTCATCGACGGGCGGGTCCAGCACTCGATCCTGCTGGAGATCTTCACCGACGAGGGAATCGGCACGATGGTGGTACCCGACGGCGTCGACACGGCGGGCGGCACATCGCGGAACGAAGGGGAACGGGCATGACCGGGACCGGCGACCAGGGGAACGAGGCGCTCACACGGCGCTGGCAGGGCTCCCTGATGGACAACTACGGCACCCCGCGGCTGCCCCTGGTCCGCGGCGAGGGCGCCCGGTACTGGGACGCCGACGGCAACGAGTACCTGGACTTCCTCGGCGGCATCGCGGTCAACGCCCTCGGCACCGCCCACCCCGCCGTCGTCCGCGCGGTCTCCGAGCAGATCGCGACCCTCGGCCACGTCTCGAACTTCTTCATCGCCGAGCCCACGGTCGCCCTCGCCGAGCGGCTGCTCCAGCTGTCCGGCCGGCCCGGCCGTGTGCTGTTCTGCAACTCCGGCGCCGAGGCCAACGAAGCCGCCTTCAAGATCGGCCGGCTGACGGGCCGTACGCACATGGTGGCCACCGACGGCGGCTTCCACGGCCGCACCATGGGCGCGCTCGCGCTCACCGGGCAGCCGGGGAAGCAGGAGTCCTTCCGCCCCCTGCCCGGTGACGTCACCCATGTGCCCTACGGCGACGCCGACGCGCTGCGCGCCGCCGTCACCGAGCGGACCGCGCTGGTGATGCTCGAGCCCGTCCAGGGCGAGAACGGCGTCATCGTGCCCCCGGCC
Source organism: Streptomyces sp. PA03-1a (assembly GCF_033792805.1). NCBI lineage: Bacteria > Bacillati > Actinomycetota > Actinomycetes > Kitasatosporales > Streptomycetaceae > Streptomyces > Streptomyces sp. PA03-1a. The sequence goes on along the minus strand of NZ_JARAVO010000074.1, from coordinate 26,458 downwards.
GGATACCTGGCCGCCGCCCGGGAGATCACCCGCGCCACCGGCACCCTGCTCGTCATGGACGAGGTGCAGACCGGCATCGGCCGCACCGGCCACTGGTTCGAGCACCAGGCGCAGGGCGTCGAGCCGGACGTCGTCACCCTCGCCAAGGCGCTCGGCGGCGGCCTGCCCATCGGCGCCACGCTCGCCTTCGGCCCCGCGGCCGAGCTGCTGACTCCCGGTCAGCACGGCACCACCTTCGGCGGCAACCCGGTGGCCTGCGCCGCGGCGCTGGCCGTCCTGGACACCATCGCCCAGGAGGGCGTGCTGGACAACGTCAAGCGCCAGGGCGAGAAACTGCGCCAGGGCGTCGAGGCGCTGGACCACCCTCTGGTCGATCACGTGCGCGGTGCGGGCCTCCTGCTGGGTATCGTGCTCACCGAGCCGCTCTCCGCGCAGGTGCAGAAGGCGGCTCAGGACGCCGGACTCCTGGTGAACGCCGCCGTACCCGACACGGTGCGGCTCGCCCCGCCGCTGATCCTCGGTGACGCCGAGGTGGACGCGTTCCTGGGGGCGCTGCCGGGTGTCCTCGACGCCGTACATGCCGCAGAGGGACACCGATCCGGAGAATGACACGACGATGAGCGAGGCGCAGCAGCAGGCCGGCGGGGGAGCCGCCGCCGTACCGCAGACCCGGATGGCACGCCACCGGCGGATCGTCGACATCCTCAACCGGCTGCCGGTGCGGTCCCAGAGCCAGCTCGCCAAGCTGCTCTCCGACGACGGGCTGAGCGTCACCCAGGCGACGCTCTCCCGTGACCTCGACGAACTGGGCGCGGTGAAGATCCGCACCAACAACGGCGAACTCATCTACGCCGTGCCCAGCGAGGGCGGTTTCCGCACCCCCATGGCGCCGCTCGGGGAGTCGGTGAAGGAGGAGCGGATGAGCCGCCTCGCCGGAGAACTGCTGATCTCCGCGGAGGCCTCGGCCAACCTCGTCGTCGTCCGCACCCCGCCCGGCGCGGCGCAGTTCTTCGCCTCCGCGATCGACCAGGCCGAGGTGTACGACATCCTCGGCACGATCGCGGGCGACGACACGGTCATGCTGATCAGCCGCGACCCGGCCGGCGGGCAGGCGGTCGCCGACCACCTGCTGCGCCTGGCCGCGGGCGGTTAGGACCGGGCCCCGGGCCCGGTCAGACGACGGGGCTCAGGCCCCCGTCGAAGTTGATGCCGGTGCCGGTGACGTAGCCGGCCCGGCCGGACAGCAGGAAGGCCACCAGGTCCGCGAACTCCTCGGCGCGGCCCACCCGGCCCAGGGGGATGCCGGACTCGCGGCCCATCGTGGCGTACAGCTCCTCGACGGTGATCCCGCGCTCCTCGGCCTGCCGGGTCCACTGGCCGCTCTCGACCAGGCCGACGAGCACGGCGTTGACCCGGATGTTGTCGGGCCCGAGCTCCTTGGACAGCGCCTTGGTCAGCGCGAGGCCGGCCGCGCGGGAGACCGAGGTCGGGGTGCTGCCCGCGCCGGGGGACTTGGCGGAGACGGCGAGGGTGTTGACGACGCTGCCGCCCCCCGCGGCGCGCAGGTGGGGGAGTGCCAGCCGGGTCAGCCGCACCGCGGCGTGCAGCTTCAGCTGCAGGTCCTCCTCCCACACCGAGTCGTCCTGGCGCTCGAAGAAGCCGGCCGCGCTGCGCCCGGCGTTGTTGACCACGGCGTCGATCCGTCCCCAGCGCCCGTCGGCGGCGGCGACGAAGCGCTCGAGGTCCTCGGGGCGGGTGACGTCGGCCGGCACGCCCAGTACGTCGGCGCCGGTGGCGCCCAGTTCCTTCACCACGTGCTCGATGCGCTCGGGGTCACGTCCGCACAGCGCCACCTTGGCGCCCTCGGCGGTCAGCCGCCGGACAAGGGCCGCGCCGAGTCCGTCGGACCCTCCGGTGACCAGCACGACCTTGCCGTTCAGTTGCAGATCCATGTGACGCATTCTTGCCACCTGGAACAGCTGATCGTCAAGCGCTCAACTTGGCGACGAAACGCCCGAATCCCGAGGTGTGCCAGGTCGTGCCGTCGGGGTCGACGGCGAAGGCCTCCACATCGGGGAGTCCTTCCAGCCACTCCCGGGCCCGGCCGCCCATGGCGTAGCCGGCCGTCGCCCAGGTGTCCGCCTCGGTGAGGGACGCGCACACCACGGTGAGCGACGCGAGTCCCCCGGCGGGCGGCGCACCCGTGTGCGGGTCGAGGATGTGGCAGCCGCGTTCGGCGGGACCGGAGGTGGCGACGGCCAGCTCGCCGTCCGCCTCGACGACGGTGGCCAGCCCCCCGGGCCGCAGCGGATCGGCGATGCCGACCCGCCAGGGGCCGCCGGTCAGCTGGACGTCGCCGCCGCCGTTGAGGCAGACCTTCCCGGCGCCCGCCGCCGCGATCGTCCTGGCGGCCCGCTCGACCGCCCAGCCCTTGACCAGGCCGGTGGGGTCGAGCGCGGTGCCGGGGCCCGCGTAGCGCGGGGTGAACCAGCCGTCGGTGCGGCGCTCGGCGTCCTCGCACAGCCCCAGGACCTCGCGCACCTCGCGTGAGCACTGCGCGAGGGCGAGTTCACCACGGCCCAGCCGGCTGATCTCGCTGTCGGCCCGGAAGGTGGAGAACACCGCGTCGACCTGGTGCAGGCCCGCCACCGCCTCGTCCAGGGCCGCCCGGACGCGCGGCTCGCGGGCACCGCGCACGTCGAAGGAGAACACCGTCCCCATGCAGTGCTCCACGTGCCGCAGGCGCGGGGGGTTGTCGGACATCGTCAGGCACCGGCCTTGTCCAGGGCGCTCTGCAGCGACTTGCGGTAGCCCTCGCTGGTGAAGGAGGCACCGGAGACGGTGTCGATCTGCGCGCTCTGGGCGGTGACCGCGGCCCGGTCGAGCTGCGGGACGGCGCTGGCGGTGAGCTGGTCGCTGGTGGGGGTGCCCGCGGGCGCCTGGACGGCCGCGGCCGAGACGATCCGCCCCCCGTCGACCGTGATCTTGACCTGGACGGGGCCGTAGCTGGTCTGCGCGACGTCCCCGGTGACGGTCTTCCGCGCGGGCGCGCCACCCTGCTTCCCCGGGGCCCGCGCCCCGCCGGTGCCGCGTCCGTCCGCCGGGGCCGAGGCCACCGGCACCGACGGGTCCGGGCCGGCGGGCGAGGGGGCCGCGGAGACCGGCGGCACCTGCTGTGCCGGGGCCCCGGCCTGCGAGGTGAAGGGCGCCGTCGTCGGCTTCAGGGCGAGCAGCAGCACGACCCCGGAGACGGTCGTCACGCTGCTCAGGAGGATCCGGCGCAGCGGGTGCTTCTTCTTCACTCGGACCTCACATCTCGAAGGACTCGTGGTGGATACGGCGTTCGGGCACTCCCGCCTCGCGCAGCGCGGAGTACGACTCCTCGGCCAGCCCCGGGGGGCCGCACAGGTACACGTCGTGCCGGTCGATGTCCGGCAGCATCCGCCGCAGTCCCTGCGCGGTGATCTCCGGGCGGGCGCCGCCGGGTCCGTTCACCGCGTACACCAGGCGTGCGCCGCGTTCGGCGGCGATCTCCTCCAGCTCAGCCCACAGCGCGAGGTCCTGCCTGCTGCGGGCCCGGTACAGCAGCGTGAGGTCGCCGGGCGCGGCCGGCAGCGTCTCGAACAGCGCCCGCAGCGGGGTGATCCCGGCGCCGCCCGCCAGCAGCAGCACCTTGCCGCCGCGGCGGCGGGCGGCCGTCATGGCGCCGTAGGGGCCCTCGGCCCACACCCGTGTGCCGGGTTCGAGCGAGGCCAGCGCGGAGCTGTGGCCGCCCACCGCCTTGACGGTGATCCGCAGCAGGTCGGGCCGGGGCGGCGCCGACAGCGAGTACGGGTTGGCGCTCCAGCGCAGCCCCGGGGCGAGGAAGCGCCAGCGGAAGAACTGGCCGGGCTCCGCGCCCAGGCGGTGCAGCCTGCGTCCCGTGATCAGCACCGAGACCACGCCCGGCGCCTCCTCGACGGTCTCCGCGACCCGCATGCGGTGCCTCATGTTGAGCCGGACCGGCACCAGCACCCGGTACCAGAGGACCAGCCCCGTCACCGAGCCGTACAGCGCGTACCAGATGCCGCGCGCGGTGGCGCTGCCGGCGAACTCGGCACCGGTGGCCAATTGGTGCCAGAAGGTCAGGTAGACCGCTGCGTAGGTCAGCAGGTGGACGTAGTACCAGGTCTCGTAGCGCAGCCGGCGGCGCAGGACGCCCGCCGAGACGAAGCCGATGACCAGCAGCAGCACGGTGCCGGCCGTCGCCTCGATCATGCGCGGGTAGTCCAGGACCACGGAGACCGACTGCTGTACGAGCGGCTGCCCGGACTGCTCGGAGTAACCCCACAGGATGAGCGCGACGTGGACGACGACCAGGCAGACGGCGTACCGGCCGCTCATCGCGTGCCAGCGGGCTACCCGGTCGCTGCCCACGCGCCGCTCCAGCGCGGGGACGCGCGCCATCTGCAGGACGACCAGGGCGATGGCGTAGCCGCCGAGCAGGCCGGTGATCCGGCCCGCCGCGGTGAGCCAGCCGGCCGTGGTCGGCTGGATGTAGGGGGTGTTGCCCCACCACAGCCACACGACCCCGGCGGCGCCCGCCCAGGCCAGCAGGAGCAGCGGGATCGCGGGGGAACGGCGGGGCCGGATCCGGCGCATGGCCTGCCGCCTGCCCGCCCTGCTGTTGTGGATCATCGTGGTCGTGGCCGCCATGCGCATGGGTACGCACGGCTCCGCGCCCCTGCTCAAAGCCCGGTTTCCCACCACGCGCCGTACCGCGATGTGGTATTGCGTGCGCTCCGCGGGGCGGCCGGGTGCGGGCGGCCCGATCGTCCGGGGCGCGGCTGCCGCGGGGAGCGGCCGACCCGCCTGTGAGCTGCCACGACACGGCCGATTGACGAATCATGCGGGGGAGTGCATACTTATACCCAACAGCGTATGCACCACCATCGCCGCCATACGCACCGGACCTCGCGCACCAAAGGAGAGACCCGTGACCGAGCGCGTCGTACTCGCCTACTCGGGCGGACTGGACACCTCCGTCGCCATCGGATGGATCGCCGAGGAGACCGGCGCCGAGGTCATCGCCGTGGCCGTGGACGTCGGCCAGGGCGGCGAGGACCTGGACGTCATCCGCAAGCGGGCGCTCGCCTGCGGCGCGGTGGAGGCCGAGGTCGCCGACGCCAAGGACGAGTTCGCCGACGAGTACTGCCTCCCGGCGATCAAGGCCAACGCCCTCTACATGGACCGCTACCCGCTGGTCTCCGCGCTCTCCCGGCCGACCATCGTCAAGCACCTGGTGGCCGCCGCCAAGAAGCACGGCGCCTCGATCGTCGCCCACGGCTGCACCGGCAAGGGCAACGACCAGGTCCGCTTCGAGGCCGGCATCTCCTCCCTCGCCCCCGAGCTGACCTGCATCGCGCCGGTCCGCGACTACGCGATGACCCGGGACAAGGCGATCGCGTTCTGCGAGGAGAAGAACCTCCCCATCGCCACCACCAAGAAGTCCCCCTACTCGATCGACCAGAACGTCTTCGGACGCGCCGTCGAGACCGGCTTCCTCGAAGACATCTGGAACGCCCCGATCGAGGACGTCTACGAGTACACCCAGAACCCGGCCGGCCCCCGCGAGGCCGACGAGGTGGTCATCACCTTCAAGCAGGGCGTCCCGGTCGCGATCGACGGCAAGCCGGTCACCGTCCTGCAGGCCATCCAGCAGCTCAACGAGCGCGCCGGCGCCCAGGGCGTCGGCCGGATCGACATGGTCGAGGACCGCCTGGTCGGCATCAAGTCCCGCGAGGTGTACGAGGCTCCGGGCGCGATCGCCCTGATCACCGCCCACCAGGAGCTGGAGAACGTCACCGTCGAGCGCGAACTCGCCCGCTACAAGCGGCAGGTCGAGCAGCGCTGGGGCGAGCTGGTCTACGACGGCCTGTGGTTCTCCCCGCTCAAGCGGGCCCTGGACGGCTTCATCGACGAGGCCAACCAGCACGTCACCGGCGACATCCGGATGACCCTGCACGGCGGCCGCGCCGTCGTCACCGGCCGGAAGTCCGACCAGTCCCTGTACGACTTCAACCTGGCGACCTATGACACCGGCGACACGTTCGACCAGTCGCTCTCGAAGGGCTTCATCGAGATCTTCGGCATGTCGTCGAAGATCGCGGCCAAGCGCGACCTTGCGTAGTCAGTAGCCTCGACCACGGCAGCCCGCCTCCCCGCCCCTGCCGGCGGGGAGGCGGCCGCACATCCACCCCCGAGGGAAGCGAGCAGACCAGTGAGCACCAACAGCGGCGACGTCCGGCTCTGGGGCGGCCGTTTCGCCGACGGTCCCGCGGAGGCGCTGGCCAAGCTCTCCGCGTCCGTCCACTTCGACTGGCGGCTCGCGCCGTACGACATCGCCGGCTCCCGCGCCCACGCGCGCGTGCTGCACAAGGCGGGCCTGCTGAGCGACGTCGAGCTGACCCGCATGCTCGCCGGCCTCGACCAGTTGGAGTCCGACGTCGCCGACGGCTCCTTCACCGGGACCATCGCCGACGAGGACGTCCACACCGCCCTGGAGCGCGGCCTGCTGGAGCGGCTCGGCCCCGACCTCGGGGGCAAGCTGCGAGCCGGCCGGTCCCGCAACGACCAGGTCGCCACGCTCTTCCGGATGTATTTGCGCGACCACGCCCGGATCATCGGCGGCCTGATCGCCGAGCTGCAGCACGCCCTGGTCCGGCTCGCCGAGACGCACTTCGACGTCGCCATGCCCGGCCGCACCCACCTGCAGCACGCCCAGCCGGTGCTCTTCGCCCACCATGTGCTCGCCCACGTCCAGGCGCTGTCCCGGGACGCCGAGCGGCTGCGCCAGTGGGACGAGCGCACGGCGGTGTCCCCGTACGGTTCCGGCGCGCTGGCCGGTTCCTCGCTCGGGCTGGACCCGGAGGCGGTCGCCAGGGACCTCGGCTTCGAGCACGGCTCGGTGGCCAACTCCATCGACGGCACGGCCTCGCGCGACTTCGTCGCCGAGTTCGCCTTCATCACCGCCATGATCGGCGTCGACCTCTCGCGGATCGCGGAGGAGGTCATCATCTGGAACACGAAGGAGTTCTCCTTCGTCACCCTCCACGACGCCTTCTCCACCGGCTCGTCGATCATGCCGCAGAAGAAGAACCCGGACATCGCGGAACTCGCCCGCGGCAAGTCCGGGCGGCTCATCGGCAACCTGACCGGCCTGCTCGCCACGCTGAAGGCGCTGCCCCTGGCGTACAACCGCGACCTGCAGGAGGACAAGGAACCGGTCTTCGACTCCTGCGACACCCTCGAGGTCCTGCTGCCCGCCTTCACGGGCATGATGGCCACGCTCACCGTCAACCGGGAGCGCATGGAGGAGCTCGCCCCGGCCGGCTTCTCGCTCGCCACGGACATCGCCGAGTGGCTGGTGAAGCGGGGCGTGCCCTTCCGTGTCGCGCACGAGGTCGCGGGGGAGTGCGTCAAGGTCTGCGAGGCCGAGGGCATCGAGCTGGACCAGCTGACCGACGAGCAGTTCGCCAAGATCTCCCCGCACCTCGCTCCCGAGGTGCGCACCGTGCTGAACGTGCCCGGCGCGCTGGCCGCCCGCGACGGTCGCGGCGGGACCGCTCCGTCGGCGGTGGTGGTCCAGCTCGCCGAGGTCAAGCGGGACCTCGCCGTCCAGTTGGCGTGGGCGCAGGCCAAGGGCTGATCCCGCGAGCAGGGAGCCCGGCCGGGTCCGTCCACCCGGCCGGGCTTCTTCGTCGTCGCGCGTGAGACACTGATGTCTCATATGGGTTAGCCTTGTCTCATGAGCTTCGATCGTGAGCAGGTCCTGCGGGACGCGGCCGACCTGCTGTCGCGGCGTGCCACCGCCTCCATGGACGAGATCGCCAAGGCCGCCGGCATCAGCCGGGCCACGCTCCACCGGCACTTCCCCGGCCGGGACGCGCTGGTGCGGGCCCTCGGCCTGCTCGGCATCGCGCAGACCGAGGAGCGCCTGGACGCGGCGCGCATCGAGGAGGGCGACCCCGTCGAGGCCGTCCGCCGGCTCATCAGCGAGGCCGTGCCCGTCTCCGGTTTCCTGGCCTTCCTCTACGGCGAGAACCAGATCTACGACGTCGCCGAGATCAACGAGGGCTGGGCGCGCATCGACGCCCGGGTCGCCGCCCTCTTCCGGCGCGGCCAGGAAGACGGCGCGTTCCGCTACGACCTGACCCCCGCCTGGCTCGTCGAGGCGCTGTACGCGCTCATCGCCGCTTCGGCCTGGTCCGTCCAGGACGGCCGCATGGCCCGCCTCGACCCCGCCCGCATGGTCACCGAACTGCTGCTCGGCGGCATGCTGCGCGACCCCCGGAGCGGGTCGTGACCACCGCCGCACCCGTCACCACCCCGCGCCACGACGACCGCGGCCACCCGGGGCGCTGGCTCGCCCTCTGCGTCCTCACCCTCGCGCTGCTGCTCATCGCCGTCGACGCCACCGTGCTCGGCCTGGCCGTGCCCTTCCTCAGCGCGGACCTGCGGCCCACCTCCACCCAACTGCTGTGGATCGGCGACGTCTACTCCTTCGTCATCGCCGGCCTGCTCGTCTCCATGGGCGGCCTCGGCGACCGCGTCGGACGCAAGCGGCTGCTGCTCACCGGCACCGCCGCCTTCGGCGCGCTCTCCGTGCTCGCCGCGTACGCCACCACCCCCGGCATGCTCATCACCGCCCGCGCCCTCATGGGCGTCGCGGGCGCCACCCTCATGCCGTCCACGCTCGCACTGATCCGCACCCTCTTCCCCGACCCGCGCGAGCGGAGCTTCGCCATCGGCGTCTGGGGCGCCGTCTCGACCGCGGGCGCCGCCCTCGGCCCGGTCGCCGGCGGGATCCTCCTCGAGCACTTCTGGTGGGGCTCGGTCTTCCTCATCAACCTGCCCGTCATGGCCCTGCTGCTCGTCGTGGGCGCCCGGTTGCTGCCCGAGTCCCGCGACCCGGCGCCCGGCCCGTGGGACCCGGCCAGCGTCCTGCTCTCGCTGCTGGGCATGTTCGGCGTCGTCTACTGCGTCAAGCAGCTCGCCGTGCACGGACCCGGACCCGGCGCGGCCGGTGCCGGCGTCCTCGGCGCGGCCTGCCTGTACACCTTCGTCCGCAGGCAACTCGCCCTGTCCAAGCCGCTGCTGGACATGCGTCTGTTCCGGCACCTGGGCTTCTCCGGCGCGGTGCTGGCGGACCTGCTCACCGTGCTCGGGCTCGCCGGGAGCGTCTTCTTCCTCTCCCAGTTCCTCCAGCTCGTCCAGGGCCGCTCCCCGCTCCAGGCGGGACTGTGCGAACTCCCGGCGACCCTCGGCGCCGCCGCCACCGGGCTCGTCGCGGGCGCCGTCGCGCGCCGCTGGTCGGTCCGGGTCGCCGTCACGGGCGGCCTCGGCGCCACCGGACTCGCCCTGACCGCCCTCCTGGCCCTGCGCCCCGGCACGGGCTACCTCTTCCTCGGCGCGGCCCTGCTGGTCGTCGGCGCCGGAGCCGGGCTGTCGTTCACCGTCACGGCCGACGTCATCCTCTCCAGCGTCCCGCCGCAGCAGGCCGGTGCCGCCTCCGGCGTCTCCGAGACCGCGTACGAACTCGGCGCCGCCCTTGGCATCGCCCTCCTGGGCTCCGTGGTCACCGGCATCTCCGGCGGCCCGGCCTCGGCCGACCCCGCCGCCTTCACCGACGGCCTGCGCGCCGCCTCCGCCGCCGGGGGCGCCGTCCTGCTGCTGGCGGCCACCGCCGCCTGGCGCCTGCTGCGCGGCCAGCGGCTCGCGGACGGCCGGGTCACCCCGGTGGGCCGCTGACGGGCTGACGGCCTGACCGTCCGGGGCCCGGTCAGGCGGCCCCGGGGTCGTCGAGCGTGAAGACCGTCAGCCACTGCGAGCCGGCGGGCGTGTAGCCCAGGTCCATCAGCGCCGTGGTCACCGCGCGCATGTGCCCCGCGCCGTACAGGATCCCGGCGGTGAACGGCTCGGGACGGCCGGCGCGGGCGTGGTGCACATGCGTCACCGCGTCGATCAGCAGGCGGTCGCGCCGGTGCACGACCAGGTCGTCCGTCCCCGTCCAGAATTCCGCGGCCTCCACCTCGTCGTCGCCGGGCAGGTCCTCCAGCTGCAGGTGCCGGGCGAGGAACCGGCGCGTACCGAGCAGCCGCATGCCCGCGACGTAGACGGGGATGAGCGCGGCCAGCGTCGCGCGCTCCCTGAGCGGCACCCGCCGCCACCTGTCGTCGAACTCCTCACCGGTCATGTCCGGGCACACCACGGGCACGCCCAGCGTGGCGAAGTCGATGTCCTGGACGACCAGTCCCAGACGTTCGTGGCCCGCGAGGCTGCGGTACGACCGCGTGAGCGCCAGCGCCGCCGTACCGCCCCGGACGCCCTCGGCGATCACCAGATCGCACGAGGCGCGCAGACGGGCCGTCACCTCCGCGTAGAACGCCGGCTCCGCCAGGTGGACCATCGGGTACAGCTCGAAGGTCAGCGCCGTCGCACGGCTGCGGAAGCGGATGACCGCCGACCGTACCCCTGCCAGCTCCGTGACCTCGATGTACTGCACGCGTCCCCCCGCCCCCGGCGGATCCGTCAATCGGAGGGACGCGCCACGAGGGCCGAGGGGTTGCACCGGTGCCCGCGCTGACCACCGACGTCAACTCCCGGCGAGCGAGGCGGGTTTGCAGTCCGTATGCTGCCGGTACCCGCCGCGGGGGAGGGAGCGCCATGAGCACGGACGCACAGTCCGGCCAGGACACCGACGTCCTGGCCGTCCTGAGGGAGCACACCCTCGACTGCCGCTACGAGGAGGCCGAGGCCCTCATCGGCGCCGAACTCGCCCGGGCGGAAGTCGACCCGGGGCGAACGGCCCGACTGCACGTCGCGCGGGGCCGGTTGCGGCTGCGGCAGTACGAACACTCCGCGGCGCTGGCGGAGTTCGCCACGGCCCTGCGCCACGACCCGGAATGCGGCCCGGCGGCGGGGTGGCGCGTGGCGGCCCTGGACCGCATGGGCCGCCACGACGAGGCCCTGGCCGAGGGCACGGCGGCCGCGGCGCGGCTCCCGGAGGCCGTGGACGTCCACACCGCGCTGGGCTGGCTGCACCACAACGCCTGCCGCTGGGACGAGGCACTGGCGGCCTTCGAGCGGGCCACCGCCGTCGGACCGCGCCACGCGGAGGGCTGGATCGGCGCCGCGTGGACGCGTGTCGAACTGGGCGACACCGCGGCCGCGCTGCGGGGACTGGAGGACGCCGAGCGCGGCCTCGCCGACCCCGTCGAGGTCCGCTGCGCAGCCGTACGGATCGCGGCGAGCCGGAGCGGGGGCGAGGTCGCCCACGCCAAGCTGGTCTCCGCCCGCTCCCTGGACAGGGACGACATCGCCGTACTGACGGCGGAGGCCAGGTACGAGAGCGGCCGGGGGACGGGCCGGGCCGCACTGGAGGCCGCCGAGCGCCTCGTGGCCCGGTACGGCCGCCGGCCCGACGCGCACGTCGAACACGCCCGCTGCCTCCTGGAACTCGGCCGCCGGGACGAGGCCGCCCTGGCCTGCGACCGGGCGCTGGCGCTCGAACCGCGCTGGGCGCTCGCGTGGGAGTACAAGGCCGCGGTGCAGCGGCTGCGCGGCGACCTGGCGGGAGCGCTGGCCACGGGCCGGCGGGCGGTGCGGGCGTGCGGGTACTCGCCCGGCGTCAGGCTCGAACTGGCCGTCGCCGAACTCGCCGGCGGAGCACCCGACCGCGCCCTGGCCCTCACCGAGGAGGCGCTGGCACTCGATCCCTGCTCCGGCTGGGGCTTGGGCGTCCGCGCCGAGCTGCTGCTGCGCGGCGGCGACGTGGACGGGGCCGTCGCGGCCGTCGCGCACGCGGCCGCGCTGCGGCCCGCCGACCCGGAGGCACTGGCGAGCCTCGCCTGGGCCCTGGGCGCGGCCGCCCGGTACGACGAGGCGCTCGCCGCCCTGGCACGCGCCAGGGAGCTCGACCCCGCAGACACCTCCCTGATCGAGCGCGCCCTGGCCCTGCTGCGCAGCGCCCACCGCTGGGACGACGCGGCGGACCTGATCGCCTCGGTGCGTGCCGCGGACCGCACCGGAGACCTGGAGGGGCTGCTCCTGGAGGAACAGGCCTGCCTGTCCTACGCGCGGGAGCAGTATGCGCGGGCACTGGAGGAGTGCGAGGCCGCGCTGCGGGCGGAACCGGGACGCCGCTTCGCGGCCCGCCTGCGCGTGCGGTCCCTGCGCGGGCTCGGACGTCTCGCCGACGCCGAGGCCGCCGCCCGGCAGTGCGCCGAGGCCGCCGCCGACGACCCCGAGGCCCAAGCCCTCCTGGCGACGGTCCTGTTCGCCGCGGAGCGCACCGACGAGGCACTGGCCGCCGTCGACCGCGCCCTGCTGCTCGACGGCAACTCGGCGCAGGCGCACGGCGCGCGGCTCGACGGCCTCCGGGAGGCGGAACGGTGGGACGAGGCCGAGGCCGCCCTGGAGGAGGCCGCGCGCTGCGGCGTACCCGCCGACGTCGTGGCCGCCCAGCGTGCCAGGACGGCCCTGGGGCGGGACGATTACGACGCGGCCCTGGCCGCGGCCGAGGAGTGCCTGCGCCTGCGTCCGGACGACGTGGAGGCGCTGGAACTGCTCACCGCGGCGCACCTCGGCCGCGGAGACGGGCCCGCGGCCGAGTCGGCCGCGGGCCGGGCCGCCGCCGCGACGCCCCGCTCGGCCGCGGGCCCCTGCGTGCTCGCCTGGCTCTTCGCCGAGCTGGACCGCCCGGCAGAGGAGTGCGCGGCGTACGAGGAGGCGCTGCGGCGTGAACCGGACCACCGGGACGCGCTGCTCGGCAGGCTCTCGGTACTGCGCAAGCTCGGGCGCTGGGACGAGGCCGAGCGGGCCGCGGAGGAGGCGGCCGGGCTGCGGCCCGAGGACCCGCACGTGCTGATCGCCGTGGGCCGGTTGTACTCGGCGATGGAACGCCCCGGCGACGCGCTGCCGTTCGCCCGGCGCGCCGGCGAACTCACCGGTGGTGCCGCCGACGCCGTGGGTCTGCTGGCCTGGGTGCTGCGCCGCTCCCGGCGCTGGGACGAGGCGGAGCAGGTGCTGCGGCGCAGCGTGGAACGCCGTCCCACGGCTCCGGACGCCCACATGGACCTGGCCTACTGCCTGTGGGACCAGGACAGGGACGCGGAGTGCCTGGAGAGCGTCGACCGCGCCCTCGTCCTGCGGCCCGACCGCGTCCGCACGCTGACCTTCAAGGTGGAGGTGCTGTGCGCGCTGCGGCGGTGGAACGAGGCGGAGGCCGTGGCGCGCCGTGCGCGCGGCAGCCACCCGGAGATCGCCGCCGCGCACGTCGCGACGGCCCAGGTGCTCGCCGGCACCTACCGCCGGGAGGAGGCACTGCCCCACCTGCGGCGGGCCCTGCAGCTCGAACCGGACCACGAGTGGGCGTGCCGGCTGCTGATCGGCACCCTCGCCGGGCTGGGCCGCTTCCAGGAGGCGGAACAGGCCGCGGAGGCGCTGCTCGGCCGGGTCCCGGACGCGGTGTCCGTGCGGTGCCGGCTGGCCGCCGTGCTCCGCGAGCAGCACCGGTACGACGAGGCCCTGGCCCAGTGCGAACGCGCCCTGGCCGACGACCCGTACAGCGTGGCCGCCCACGACCAGCGGGCCACCGCACTGCGCGAATGCGGCAGCCTGGACGAGGCCGAGAGCTGCGTCGAGGAGTTCACCCGAGGCCGCCCGCACCTGACGTCCATCCGGTTCGAGCTGGCGGCGGTGCACGCGGAGCGCGGCGACCACAGCACGGCCCGGCGGGTCCTGGACGAGCTGCTGGAGTCCGCCCCCGGTCCCCTCGGCCGGGCCGAGGCCCGTGCCGCGACCGGCTGGGTCGCGCTGATGGACCAGCGTCCGCTGGACGCGGCGGACGCCTTCGGGGAGACCCTGCGGCAGTGGCCGCACGACCACGACTTCCGGGTCGGCCGCGCCTGGTCGTTGGTGCGCCTGGCGGACCTCGCCCCCGGCGGCCCGCAGGCGGACGAGCGCCTCGCCGAGGCGGCCGCCCACTGCCGTGCCGTCAGCCGTGAGGACCCGCGCAACGCCGTCGCCCACACCTGCCTCGGGCTGATCGCGCACCGGCGTGGGGAGCCCGCCGCCGCCGAGCGGCACCTGTCCCGGGCCGTGGAACTGGACCCGTACGGGCGCTCGCACACCGAACTGGGCGCGCTCCACGTGCAGCTCGGCCGGTACACGCAGGCCGAGACCGTGCTGCGGCGGGCCGTGGAACTGGACTGGTACGACGTGCAGGCCCACGTCGAACTGGGCAGCCTGGCACTGCACCGGGCCCGGGAGGGCGCAGGCGCCGTCACACTGGCGGAGGCGGCCGGGGAGTTCCGCCGGGCCGTCGCGGTGGACCCGGACAGCGGCAGCGCGGCCCTCGGGCTCGCGGTGGCGCTGGCGGAGGGCGCGGGGGACCTCGGCGCCGCCGAGGAGGAACTGCGGCGTGTGCTGGGCCGGCGCGGGGTGCGGGACCAGCCGGAGTGGCAGCTGCGGCTCGCGCTCGCGCGCCTGCTGGTGCAGGCCGGCGACGCCGAGCAGAGCGCCGACCGTTACCACGACGCGGGCGTGGAGGCCCGGGCCGCGATCCGGCTGGCCGAGCGCGAGGCCGAACCGCACTTCGTGGCGGGTGTCGTGGAGCAGCGCCTGGGCACGCAGACCGTGGACGTCCGGCTGAAACTGCTCCACCGGAGCCGGGCCCGGCGTTTCCTGACCCGCTGCCGCCGCCTCGACCCGGCGCACCAGGACGCGGAGCGGGCGCTGCGGCTGCTGGAGGAGGACGCCCGGGCCGCCCGGGGGAGCCGGCTGAGCAGCGCGGTGCTGGTGCTCGTGGCGACCGCCGTCCTCGCCGCGGCCTGGGTCGACTTCCTGTGGAAGCACCACGTCACCGCCGTGATGCTCACGACGCTGACGCCGGTGCTGGCCGGGCTCATCGCGGTCGGGTTCCTGCTGCCGGTGCTGATCCGGCTCAAACTCCCGGGCGGGATGGAGGCCGACCTGTCGGCGAGCATCGGCCAGATCTCCCGCGGCCCACGCGGCGAGGTCGTGCTCACCCCGGCGCGGACGCCCGCCGGCAACGGGCCGGTCGGCCGGATGCCGCGCCTGTGAGCGGGGAGGGGTGCAGGGGTGCTACGCCGCCGTCGCGTGGTCCGTGGCCTTGGACGCCTTCGCCTTCGTGGCGTAGATGTCGACGTACTCCTGGCCGGACAGCAGCATCACGTGGCTCATCACCTCGTCGGTGACGGCACGCAGCACGTAGCGGTCGCGGTCCATGCCCTCGTAGCGGGAGAACTCCAGCGGCTTGCCGAAGCGGACGGTGAAGCGGTGCACCCGCGGGACGCCGGCGCCACCCGGCTGGATCCGCTCGGTGCCCACCATCGCGAACGGGACGACCGGCGCCCCGGTCATCAGTGCCAGCCGCGACACGCCCGTGCGGCCGCGGTAGAGACGGCCGTCGGGGGAGCGGGTGCCCTCGGGGTAGATGCCGAAGACCCTGCCCTCGTCCAGGATGCGACGACCGGTCATGAGCGCGGCGACGCCGCCGTGACCGCCGTCGCGGTCCACGGGGATCATGCCGACGGAGGTGAAGAAGGCCGCCATCAGCCGGCCCTTGATCCCGGGGGTGGTGACGTACTCGTCCTTGCCGATGAAGAAGACCTGACGCTTCACGACCAGGGACAGGAACATCGAGTCGATGAACGTGACGTGGTTGCCGGCGAGGATCACGGGACCGTCGCCCGGGATGTGCTCCGCGCCCTCGACCCTGGGGCGGAACAGGACGCGCATCAGTGCTCCGAGCAGTGCCTTGAGGATGATGCGGAACAACGGGTCCTCCGGTCGTGGTCGGCGGGAGTCCGGCCGGACGCCCGCGGGGGTTCGCCCACCAGTGTGCGCCTCCCCCGGTGAGGACGATACTTCCGCCACGTCGCGACACGCACACCGGGTTCACACGACCGGTACGCATTGTTGATCTGCGTTTCCGTCGCGTTCCGTCGCTCGCCGCCCGACGGCAACACCGGCCCGCCTACGATGCGCGCGTCGCTTGGCAGGATCCGGACAGACGTTCGGCCGACACGAGGGAGCGCACATGACGCACGAGCAGCAGGGCGGCCGGGAGCAGCGCAGGGGGCCCGGGCGCCGGGCACTGATCGGGGCCGCGGCGCTCGGCGCCGGCGTCACCGTGCTCGGCGGCGCGGGCACCGCCGTGGCCGGCGAGCGGGACTCCTCGCACGGCTCCTCGCACGGTTCCGTCCCCGTCCTCCCGCTGCCGGTCCCGACCGTCGTCGGCCACCGCGGTGCGAGCGGCTACCGCCCCGAGCACACCCTGGGCTCGTACCAGCTCGCCCTCGACCTCGGCGCCGACGTCATCGAGCAGGACGTCGTCCCCACCAAGGACGGGCACCTCGTCTGCCGCCACGAGCCGGAGATCGGCGGCACCACGGACGTCGCCGACCACCCCGAGTTCGCCTCCCGCAGGACCACCAAGACCATCGACGGGGTCGCCACCACCGGCTGGTTCACCGATGACTTCACCCTCGCCGAGCTCAAGACCCTGCGCGCGGTCGAGCGCCTGCCCGCACAGCGGCAGCGCAACACCCTCTACGACGGCCACTGGGAGGTGCCCACCTTCGAGGAGGTGCTGCGCTGGGCCGACGAGCAGGGCCGCAAGCGCGGCAAGGCGGTCTGGCTGCACGTCGAGACCAAGCACCCCACCTACTTCCGCGGCATCGGCCTGGGCCTGGAGGAGCGGCTCGCCAAGCTGCTGCGCCGCTACGGCCGCGACAAGCGCAACTCCCCGCTGTTCCTGCAGTCCTTCGAGCCCGGCAGCATCCAGCGGCTCGGCGCGCTCGGCCTGCGCAACCCCAAGGTCGTCCTGCTGGACGCGGCGACCACCCGTCCGTACGACTTCGTCGCCGCCGGGGACCCGCGCACGGTCGCCGACCTCGTCACCCCGGCCGGCCTGAAGTGGATCGCCGGCTTCGCCCAGGGCATCGGCCCCACCCTGAACCTGATCATCCCGCGTGACGCGGCCGGCAAGCTCGGCACGCCCACCACGCTGGTGCGCGACGCCCACAAGGCCGGGCTGATCCTGCACCCCTACACGATGCGCAACGAGAACAGCTTCCTGCCCGCCGACTTCCGGGTCGGCACGGACCCCAACGCCTACGGCGACGCCTTCGGCGCCTTCAAGGTCTACTTCGAGCAGGGCATCGACGGCATCTTCTCGGACAACTGCGACACCGCGCTCCTGGCCCGCGCGGACTTCCTCGGCCGGAAGTGATCGTCAACACGAGGTGATCCCCTCCCGCGCACGGGTGGTTCCCCCGCCAGGGGGCAACCACCCGGCGCGGCACGGGTGTCCCGGCGGGCATGACCCCGCGCGTACGACACGAAGAACTGGCCGCCATCCGGCCGCTGCTCGCCGCCGAGGCCGCGGCCGAGTCGGTCCCCGCCTGCATCGAGGCGGCCGACCTCGAACAGTCCGTGTGGCTGCGGTTGCTGGAGCTCCCCGAGCCGCCCGCCGACCCCGCCCGCTGGCTGCGCCGTGCGGTGCGGGCCGAGGCCCGCCTCGCCGTGCGCCGGGCCCGCCGGGAGACGCCGTACGGCCCCGGCCGCCACCCCGCCGCCGCGGCCCTGCCGAGCACCGAACAGCAGGTGCTCGCCGCCGAGCAGCGGCGCACCCTGCTGGCCGCCGCACGCCGGCTGCCCGGGCGCTGTCCCGAGCTGGTATCCGCCCTGATCTCCCGTTCCGACCCCACTTACCGGGAAATCTCCCGGGAGTTGGGAATCTCACAGGGCAGCCTCGGGCCGATGCGTTCCCGGTGCTTGAGTTGCCTGCGTACGATCCTCGCAACCGGGGTTGCAGCACCCGTACGACGGGGTAATGCACCGTAAACAGTCGGCGTACGGACGCTTGTGCACGGCCGCGCCGCCTTCCGGAAACGATTCAGGGCAACGTCCCGCGCCGCACCCTCACCCCCCGCGGCCCGGGCGGACTCGAAGGAGAGGCCAGCGCACATGGGCATGAGCGTGACCATCTCTGCGGCGACCGTCGACGACGCCGAGAAGATCCTCAAACTGCAGTACCTCTGCTACCAGGACGAAGCCGCACTGTACGGGGACTACGGCATAGAACCGCTGACCCAGACCCTCGACGCGCTGCGCGCCGAACTCGAGGGCGGGGTCGTGGTGGTGGCCCGGCTCGGCGAGGAGGTGGTGGGTTCGGTCCGCGGTTCCGTGGACGAGGACGGCACCGCGCGGATCGCCAAGCTGATCGTCCACCCCCGCATGCAGCGGCACGGACTCGGCGGCCGTCTGCTGCGGGCCATCGAGGAGCGGCTGGCCGCGGAGAGCGAGGCCAAGCGGTACCGGCTCTTCACCGGTCACCGCAGCGAGTTCAACCTGCGGCTGTACCGCAAGCTGGGCTACGCGCAGGTGGGCAGCGTCGAACCGGTCACCCGGCAACTGAGCCTGGTGCACATGGAGAAGCCGGCCGACCGGCCCGAGACCTACGCCGCGAGCGCCTGAGCCCGCGTCAGGATCAGGAGTCCTGCTGTGGCCGTGCCTGCCGGCGCAGCCACAGCAGGCCGGTCACCGGCACGACGACGGGCAGGAACAGGTAGCCCATGCCGTAGTCGGACCACACGGTCTGGTCCGGGAACGCCCCGGAGTCGACCAGCGTCAGCGTGCCCACGGTCAGCACGCCGACCAGTTCGAGGGTGCAGCTGACCAGCGCCACCTTCCGCGCGCCCTCGCCGCCCCGCCACAGGGCCACCGTGATCACCGCGTAGAGGACGCCCGCCAGCAGCGAGAGCAGGTAGGCCAGCGGCGCCTCGTCGAACTGCAGGCTGATCTGCACGACCGCGCGGGAGAGCGCGGCGACGGTGAAGACCCCGTACAGGGAGAGCAGCAGCCTGCCCGGCCCGCGGCCGATCCCGCGCTCGGCGGCGGCCGGCGCAGTACTGCCCTTCGCGGTCTCAGGCACTGACGCCTCCCCAGATGTCGTGGAGCCGCACCTCGAGCACGGCCAGGACCACCCCGCCTGCGGCCACGATCGCCGAGCCCCAGCGGGTCCGCTCGGTCAGCGACATGAAGCCCGCCGCCGGGACGGTGCAGGCCGCGCCGATCAGGTACGCCACGAAGATCGTCGTTCCGTCCACCGGCTTCTCGCCACCGGTGAGCTTGACCACTCCTATCACCAGCTGGACCAGCGCCAGCACCGCCACCAGGGCCATGCCGATGAAGTGCCAGTCCTTGGTGGGCTGGTCGCGGAAGGCCGCGTAACCGCACCAGGAGGCCAGGAGCAGCGCCGTGGCCGAGACCACGATCGTGAGCGCGTCGAGCATGGCGCGACTCTATTACGGGCGGGAATCGCCGGGTCCCCACCCCCTGGGGTGTCCACATTCCGGACTGCGGGATCGGATATTGGTACGCCGTACGGGCGTCTGCTTTACTGGTGCGCATGACCACGACGAACCGCCGCTGCCGCGCGACCGAGGCGATGACGCCCGGTGTTCGTCGTATGTGTCGAATGTGTGCACGCTGAGGGCCCACGCCACCTGAGTCTCGCGCCCCGAAGCGAGACCCGCCCCTCCTGCCACGGATCGCACCTCCCCATGGACCTGGAACTGCAGCAGACCTTCCGCCGCTGCCGGCTGGCGCACGACCCCCAGCCGCCCGGCACCCACTGCTGACCTTTCTCCCACGCCCTCCGAGGGGCGCAGCCATGCCATGTCCGCGGTCCATACGCCCCGTGTGCGGCTTTCGTCCGCCGCGCACTCGACAGTGACGGAAATCCAGTGATCACCACAACGGGCCTGACCAAGGTCTACCGTTCCCGTGACCGGGAGACGGTGGCCCTCGACGGCGTCGATCTGCACGTCCGCGAGGGTGAGGTGTACGGCGTCGTCGGTCGCAGCGGCGCCGGCAAGAGCACGCTCATCCGCTGCGTCAACCTGCTGGAGCGGCCCACGGCGGGCACCGTCGAGGTGGCCGGCCGGGACCTGACCGCGCTCGCCGGCCGCTCCGACCGGGCGGGCTCCGCGCTGCGGACCGCCCGCACGGGCATCGGCATGGTCTTCCAGCACTTCAACCTGCTGTCCTCGCGCACCGTCCGGGACAACGTCGAGCTGCCGCTGGAGATCCTCGGCGTCTCCGGCCGCGAGCGCCGCCGCAAGGCCCTCGAACTGCTCGACCTCGTCGGCCTCGCCGACAAGGCCCGCACCTTCCCGGCGCAGCTGTCCGGCGGCCAGAAGCAGCGCGTCGGCATCGCCCGCGCCCTGGCCGGCGACCCCAAGGTGCTCCTGTCCGACGAGGCCACCTCGGCGCTCGACCCCGAGACCACCCGCTCGATCCTGCAGCTGCTGCGCGAACTCAACCAGCAGCTCGGCCTGACCATCCTGCTCATCACCCACGAGATGGACGTGGTCAAGGCGATCTGCGACTCCGCCGCGCTGATGAAGGGAGGCCGCATCGTGGAATCCGGCAAGGTCACCGACCTGCTCGCCACGCCCGGCTCCGAACTGGCCCACGAACTCTTCCCGGTCGGCGGCGAGCCGTCCGGCGCCGGCCGCACCGTGGTCGACCTCACCTTCCACGGCGAGGCCGCCACCGAGCCCGTCATCTCCCAGCTCTCCCGCACCTACAACATCGACATCTCCGTGCTCGGCGCCGCCCTGGAGACCATCGGCGGCCGCCAGGTCGGCCGGATGCGGATCGAGCTGCCCGGCGCCTTCGAGGACAACGTGGTGCCGATCGGCTTCCTCCGCGAGAAGGGCCTCCAGGTCGACGTCGCCCCCGTCGGCGGCGACGAACTGGTCGAGGAGGGCGCGAAGTGAGCTGGTCGGAAATGCAGCCGCTGCTGTCGCAGGCCTGTTGGGAAACGCTGATCATGGTCGGCTGGTCCACCCTGATCGCGGTGGCCGGGGGACTTCCGCTGGGCGTCCTGCTGGTGCTGACCGACCGCGGCGGACTGCTGCGCAACGCCACGGTCAACAAGGTCGTCGGCGTGGTCGTGAACCTCGGCCGCTCGCTGCCCTTCCTCATCCTGATGATCTCGGTGCTGCCCTTCACCCGCTGGGTGATCGGCACCACCATCGGCGCCGAGGCCATGGTCGTCCCGCTCTCCATCGGCGCCATCCCGTTCCTCGCGCGGCTGGTGGAGACCTCCGTCCGCGAGGTCGACGACGGACTCGTCGAGGCCGTCCAGGCCATGGGCGGCAGCACCTGGACCGTCGTCCGCAAGGCCCTGCTGCCCGAGTCGCTGCCCTCCCTGATCGCCGGGCTCACCACCACGGTGATCGCGCTCATCGGCTACTCCGCCATGGCCGGCACCATCGGCGGCGGCGGCCTCGGCGACCTGGCCATCCGCTACGGCTACCAGCGTTTCGAGACCTCCCTGATGCTCGTCACGATCGGCGTGCTGATCGTCATCGTGACCGCCGTCCAGCTCGCCGGCGACCTCGCCGCCCGCAGCGCCTCGCACCGCGGCCGCAGCTCCACCACGCCCCGGCTGCGCCTGCTGCGCCCGGCCGCGACCCCCGAAGCCTCCTGACACCGCAAGGCAACACCGTTCCAGAAAGGCACTTTTCGTGCGTACCAGCATCAAGATCACGACCGCCGTCCTCGCCGCCGCCGGCCTCACCCTCGGCCTGACCGCCTGCGGCGCGGACTCCGGCTCCAAGAAGGACAGCGCGAGCGACCCGCTCGTCGTCGCCGCGAGCCCGGTCCCGCACGCGGAGATCCTCAACTTCGTCAAGGACAACCTGGCGGCCAAGGCCGGGCTCAAGCTCGAGGTGAAGGAGTTCAGCGACTACGTGACGCCGAACACCGCCACCGAGGACGGCTCCGTCGACGCCAACTACTTCCAGAACCAGCCCTACCTGGACGACTTCAACAAGAAGAAGGGCACCCACATCGTGCCCGTCGTCACGGTGCACCTGGAGCCGCTGGGCCTGTACTCCGACAAGCTGAAGTCGGCCGACGCGATCAAGAACGGTGCCACGATAGCCGTCGCCAACGACGCGGTGAACGAGGCCCGCGGCCTCAAGCTGCTCGCCACCAACGGCCTGATCACCCTCAAGGAGGGCGTCGGCAACGAGGCAACCCCCGCCGACATCACCGCCAACCCCAAGAACCTGAAGTTCAAGGAGCTGGAGGCCGCCCAGCTGCCGCGCTCCCTGCAGGACGTCGACGCCGCCGTCATCAACGGCAACTACGCCATCTCCGCGGGCCTGAAGCCCGCGAAGGACGCCCTGGTGCTGGAGTCCGCCGACAACAACCCCTACGGCAACTTCCTCGCCGTCAAGGAGGGCGACGAGAAGGACCCGCGCGTGCTGAAGCTCAAGAAGCTGCTCACCTCGCCCGAGGTGAAGAAGTTCATCGAGGACAAGTACGCCGGCTCCGTCATCCCCTCCTTCTGACCCGCCGGGCCCGGGCAGGGGGCGGGCAGCGCGTTCACCGCGCCCCGCTCCCCGCCGCCCCCGGCCAGTCCAGCAGCAGCTGCTGCGCGCGCGGCAGCCGCGCCACGACCAGGTCGTACGAGTCCTCGACCAGCTCGCGCACCATCGCGTCGGGCAGCGAACCGTCCAGCGTGACCGTGTTCCAGTGGCGCTTGTTCAGGTGCCAGCCGGGCGCGATCGCCGCATGCTCCGCCCGCAGCCGCACCGCCAGGTCGGGCTCGCATTTCAGGCTCACCTTCAGCGGCTCATCCCCCAGCGCGCTGATGGCGAAGATCTTCCCGCCGACCTTGAAGACGGTCACCTCGGTGTTCCGCGGGAAGGGGTTCTCCTCCGCCGCGCCGTTGAAGCCGAGGCAGAAGCCCCTGAGCCGGTCCGCGTCCATCCGGCCATTCAACAGGGTGCCACCGACACACCCGCGAGATCAGCGCCGCCGCACCCAGTACACGTCCGTCGTGTAGGGCATGTCCACGGCGTCCTTGCCGCGCGTGGCGTCGTGCCCGGCCAGCACCGCCTCCACCTCGGCCAGCACCCGCTCCTGCTCCGCCGGGTCCATCACCGCGATGTGGCTGGAGGACGTCATCCGCTCCACCACGTCCGAGACCGTCGTGGAGTGCAGGTTCGGCCAGTGCCGCTCGTGCACCCGCGACCAGCCCCGGCGGCCGGTGAAGGCCTTGCGCCAGCCGTCGTCCAGAGGGCTCGGCAGGTCACGCGGCGCGAGCCGGAAGACGATGTCCTGGTAGTCCCGCACCCAGGGGACCGAGGTGTCGTAGGTGTTCCACACCAGTGCCAGCGAACCGCCCGGCCGCAGCAGGCGCTCGACCTCCGCCAGGGCCTCCTCCTCCTGGAACCAGTGCCAGGACTGCGCGGCCACCACCGCGTCCGCGCACCCGTCCGGCAGGCCCGTGGCCTCGGCCGTCCCGGCCGACACCCGCACCCCCGGCAGCAGCTCCGCGAGCCGCTCCCGCATCTCCGTCACCGGCTCGACCGCGATCACCTCGGCGCCGGTCAGCGCCAGCAGACGGGTGAACTTGCCGGTGCCGGCGCCCAGGTCGACCACCGTGCGGCCCGCCTCGAGGGGCAGCGCGTCCGCCAACTCGGCCAGGGCCGCCATGGGGTACGAGGGTCGCGACCGCTCGTACACACCCGCGGCCCGCTGATATCCGACTCCTGCTGCGTGGTGCACCGTCACGCGGGCAGACGCTAGCAGGACCGTAGGACCACAGGCGTAGCGGACCTGCGGAAAAGCCGGGGAACAGCACACCAACTGCTCCCGTCGTGCCGATGGTTGGACGTACGCTGGGGCGACGGCCGCGCAGGCCCCCGCGGCGACCCGGTCCTGCGGTGACCCGGTGGATGTTGCATGCTGTGCACTTCACACATGCCCTGGCTACGGAGCGTCGAATGACCAGCTTCCCGGAGATCTCCATCAGTACGGAGCGGCTGGTGCTGCGCACGTACGAGGAGTCCGACGTCCCCGCCCTGGCGGAGATGATGAACGACGAGTCCGTCATCGCCTGGACCTCCGTGCCGTATCCCTACACCGAGGCGGACGCCCGCTCCTTCATCGCCGGGTTCGCCCCCGCCGAGCGCGCGGAAGGCCGCGGCATCGTGCTCGCCGTCACCGAGTTCCTCACCCAGCGGCTGGTCGGCACCGTCCACCTGCAGCGCACCGACTGGCGCATCCGCAGCAGCGAGGCGGGCTACATGATCGCCCCCTGGGCACGCGGCGAGGGCTACGCGGCGGAGGCCGTCCAGGCCACCGCCCAGTGGCTCTTCGACGACCAGAAGTTCGAGCGCCTGGAACTGCGCACCGCCGCCGACAACGCCGCCTCGCAGCAGGTCGCGCAGAAGATCGGCTGCATCAGCGAGGGCGTGCTCCGCAACGCCGGCCTGGTCCGCACGCAGACGGAGGGCGGCCGCTGGGAGGAGATCCGCACCGACCTGATCGTCTGGAGCCTGCTCCCGGAGGACCTCGACGGCCTCGCGGAGGAGTCCGCCGACGGCTCCGACTACGCGGCGTACGCCGACTGGCAGTGAGCACGGGCTAGCGCAAGATCCTGGCCGGGGTACTGTGCACACCCCGGGATCACCTCACCCCCCGGGCACCACACCGCGACGCGCCCAGGAGGCAGGACGACGATGGCCGACCGTGTCACCGTGATCGGGTGGGACGGCTCACCACCGGGCGAGGCAGCGCGCTCCGCGCTGTCGGCCGCCACCTTGGTGGCCGGGACCCGGCACCACCTGGCACTGCCGTTCGTGCCGGAGGACGCCGAGCGGATCGTACTGGGCAGCATCGACCTGGCCGCCCGCCGCATCGCGCGGCACCGGGGCACCGCGGTCGTCCTCGCCGACGGCGACCCCGGCTTCTTCGGCGTCGTCCGCGCCCTGCGCACCCCCGAGTACGGGCTGGAGGTCGAGGTCGTGCCCGGCGTCTCCTCGGTCGCCCAGGCCTTCGCCCGGGCCGGGATGCCCTGGGACGACGCCCGGGTGGTCGTCGCGCACACCCGCACCCTGCGGCGGGCCGTCAACGTCTGCCGCGCCCATCCCAAGGTCGCCGTGCTCACGGCCCCCGGCGCCGGGCCGGCCGAACTCGCCCTGCTGCTCGGCGACGAGCACCGCACCTTCGTGATCTGCGAGGCCCTCGGCACCGAGCACGAGCAGGTCACCGTGCTCACCTCCGACAAGGTGGCCGACCACACCTGGCGGGACCCCAACGTCGTCCTCGTCGTCGGTGCCGCCCCGGCCGCCGCCCCCGCCCACGTTCCGGTTCCGGCCGCCGCCGCGCAGGCCGGCTGGCTCGCCGGCGGGGACCCCGACTCGTCCGACCGGGTACGGGGCTGGGCACTGCCCGCCGAGCGGTACGTGCCCGGGGACGGCCCGGCGCACCTGCGCGCCCTGCAACTGGCCCGGCTCGGACCGCGGGCCGGCGACCTGCTCTGGGACATCGGCGCCGGCGGCGGGGCCGTCGCCGTGGAGGCGGCGCGGTTCGGCGCGGCCGTCATCGCGGTGGAGGCCGACGCCGAGGCGTGCGGCCGGATCGAGGACACCGCACGGGACTTCGGGGTCCAGGTCCGGGTCGTCCACGGCCTGGCGCCGCACGTGCTGGAGGACCTTCCGGAACCGGACATCGTGCGCATCGGAGGCGGCGGACCGGAGGTCGTCGCCGCCTGCGTCGCGCGCCGGCCGGAGCGAATCGCCGCGAGCGCCGCGAACCGGGACGAGGCCGAAGCCGTCAGCCGCGCCCTCGACGAGGGCGGATACGCCGTGGAACGCACGTTGTTGCAGGCAGTCGAGCTGGACGACGAGTGGTCCGAGCGGGAGCGCACGGTGGTCTTCGCGCTCCTCGGACACCGCAGGTGAGCCAGTGGGTTGCGCCCGCATTGGCACCGGTTTGAGGTGAACCCCCCTGAGCATGCGCGGGCACACGCACGGTAGGCTGACGGACCGCTGTGCCGTTGTCGCGCATTGACGTCGCGTGAGGGCTGATCAGTAATGGTCAGTACCGGTCAATCGCCGTCGTCGTGCCGGTTGCCGCCCACGCTCGTTCTCTCTGTGGGCAGTGTGCTCGGCGCAGCGATGGAAGGAGCGAAACCGATGGGCGAGGGGCACGCATGACTGACACCGGCCAGGTCCCGGGTGAGGGACTGCCGGAGAACGCAGGCGAAGAAGCGGTTCTGCAGCCGCACGCCGACCTTCCCGGCAGTGGCGCGCAGCAGCAGTCCGTCCCCTCGTGGGACGTCGATCCGCTCACCGCGCCGGTTCCTCCCGAGTACCACTACCTCGACCAGCCGTCCGGCCCGGTGCCGGTGGAGGAGGACGAGGAGATGCTGCTGATGCCCGGTCTGCAGGGGTCCTGGGGCGACCCGCAGCCCGTGCCGCCGCAGCCGGCGCCGGTCGCCGCCGTACCCGTTCCGGCGCCCGCTCCCGTGATCCCGGCCGCGCCGGTCCCCAACAAAAACACACCCCCAAATTTCTAAAAA
>NZ_JARAVO010000073.1:0-38277 GCF_033792805.1 Streptomyces sp. PA03-1a | reverse complement strand
GACCGGGGCGGACTCCCACTCCACGTCCACGCTGATCCCGCCGGCCCGCAGGGTGATCCGCCGCAGGGTGCCGGGCAGTTCGCCGGCCAGCAGCCGGGTCTGCGCCCGCAGCTCCTCCACGGTCATCGCGCCGTCGGCGCTCCCGCCCGCCGCCTCGGTGGTCTCCTCAGTGCTCGTGCTCATCACGCTTCTCCCAGTCCACTACCGGCTGACGGTCGGGGTGCCCGAAGCGGTCGAACCTGTCCCGGCGCACCTCGACGAGCCGGTCCCCCGGCAGGTCGAGCAGCGGGGCCAGGGCCCGTACCAGGGCGGTCTTGACATTGAGCGCGGTGGCGTACGGCGCGGTGTGCGCGCCGTCCGGCGGCTCGGGCACGATGGCGTCCACCACGCCGAGGCGCAGCAGGTCCGAGGCCGTGAGCCGGAGCGCGTCCGCGGCCCGGCCGGCCTGCTCGGCGGTGCCGAACAGGATGGTCGAGCAGCCCTCCGGGCTGATCACCGAGTAGTACGCGTTCTGCAGCATCAGCACCGTGTTGGCGACGCCCAGGGCCAGAGCCCCGCCGCTGCCGCCCTCGCCGGTGACGACGGAGACCACGGGCACGCGGACCCGGGAGAGTTCGAGGATGCACTCGGCGATGGCCAGGCTCTGGCCCCGCTCCTCCGCGCCGATGCCGGGGAAGGCTCCGGGGGTGTCGACGAGGGCGACGATCGGCAGGCCGAACCGGTCCGCCAGCCGCATCAGCCGCAGCGCCTTGCGGTAGCCCTCGGGGTTGGGCATCCCGAAGTTGCTGCTCACCAGCTCCGCGGTGTCGTGGCCCTTCTGGTGGCCGAGGACGACCACGCTCTGGCCGCCGAGCCGGGCGATGCCACCGACGAGCGCCCGGTCGTCGGCGAAGGCCCGGTCGCCGTGCAGGGCGACGAAGTCGTCGAAGACGTAGCCGATGTACTCGCGCGCGGTGGGCCGCTGGATCGTGCGCGCCAGCGCCACCGTGTCGCGGGTGCTGCGCACGGCTGGGACGGGCGTGGTGAGCGGCTCGGCGCCCGCCGGGTCCGGCAGTTCGGGCACCGAGGGACCGAGCAGGGTCAGCAGCCGGGCCAGGTGCTCGCGCTGGTTCTCGCGCGGCACGACCGCGTCGATCATGCCGTGCTCCAGCAGGAACTCCGCGCTCTGGAAGCCCGGCGGCAGCTCCTCGCGGATGGTGTTGCGGATGACCTGCGGTCCGGCGAAGCCGATCAGGCTGCCCGGCTCGGCGAGGATGACGTCGCCGAGCATGGCGAAGGAGGCGCTGGCGCCGCCGAAGGTCGGGTCGGTGTTGAGGTTGATCACCGGCAGCGCCGCCTCGCGCAGGGCGGCGATCCACTGCGAGGTCTTGGCCATCTGCATCAGGGAGAGCGCGCCCTCCTGCATGCGGGCCCCTCCGGAGGCGGCGACCAGCAGCAGCGGCAGCCGTTCGGCGAGGGCCTGGCGGGCCGCGGCCGCGATGGTCTCGCCGACCACCGAGCCCATGCTGCCGCCCATGAAGCTGAAGTCGAGCACGGCGGCGACCAGCGGGCGGCCCTCGATCGTCAGGCGCCCGGCGAGCACGGCGTCGTTGCGTCCGGTCCTGGCCTGGGCGTCGCGCAGCCGGTCCCGGTACGGCTTGCTGTCGGTGAAGCCGAGCAGGTCGCGCGGCCGGTGGTCGTCGGGGAAGGCGCGGAAGCTGCCCGGGTCGGCGAGCTGCTCGATCCGGGTGTCCGGCGGTATGCGGAAGTGGAACCGGCACTCGGGGCAGACCTTGCGGTTGCGGTCCAGCCGCTTGCCGTAGATGAAGGCGCCGCACGCCCCGCACCTGCGCCACTGGACGTCCTGGCCGGCCCGTACCGGCCCCTGCTGCTGTGTCACGGCGGTGTCCCCCTCCCCTATCCGTGGTCCGGGACCTGCGCGAGCGGCCGTTGCGGCCGGCCGGCGGTGGCCCTGGCGATGCCGAACGGCGGCATGTTGCGGTAGACGGTGTGCGTCCGGGCGGGGTCGACGACGTAGGCCTCGTGGAAGATCCCGACGGCGCCATCGTTGCCGACCGTGCGGTTGAAGCGGGCCCAGGCGGGACGGTGGGCGGCCTCGGTGTTGCGCGAGTACGCCATCAGCTCGTCCATGCTGCGCCAGTACTGGACCATGATCACGGTGCGGTTGAGCCAGGTGCGCGAGCCCAGGAAGCCGTGGTCCTTCTGCTTGTTGAGCTCGATCAGCATCGGGAACATGGCCAGGAAGGACGGCAGCCAGCGGTGCACCTTCCAGAAGCTGTTGATCCTCATCCCGATGAGGAAGAGGACGGTGCCCTCGGGCGGGTCCGCCACCTGGGGTACGGTCTCGACCTTGCCTGCCACGGGGGCGCTCCTCTCGGATCTGCTCGGCTCGGAACGGTGGGTACAGGCTCAGAACGGGTAGCCGCGGGGCGGGACGCTGCTGGTGAGCGTGTGCCAGCGGGTGAAGGCCTCCAGGGCGGCCCGGCCGCCGAAGCCGGAGGCGTTGCCCGACGCACCGACGCCCCCGAAGGGCAGCCGGGGGTCGTGGCCCACGGTCTGGTCGCCGACGTGGACGACGCCGCAGCGGATCCTGCGGGCCAGCGCCCGGCCGCGTTCGGCGTCGGAGGTGTAGACGGCGGCGGTCAGTCCGTGGTCGGAGGCGTTGGCCAGGGCCACCGCCTCGCCGTCGTCGGCGAAGGCGGTGATCGTGGCCACCGGGCCGAAGACCTCGGTCCTGAAGATGTCCATCAGCGGGGTGACGTCGGCCAGGACGGTCGGCGGGAAGTACGGTCCGCGGGCCCGGCCGCCGGTGACCAGCCGGGCGCCCTGGGCGATGGCGTTCTCCACGGCGGCGGCGATCGAGGTGAGCTGCCGCTGGTCGATGACCGGCCCGATCTGCGCGTCCTCGCGGTACGGGTCGCCGATCCGCAGTGCCCCGGCGTGCCGGGCGAGCGCGGCGGTGTACTCCGCGGCCACCTCGCGCTGGACGAGGTGCCGGCGGGCGGCCATGCAGATCTGGCCCTGGTGCAGGAAGGACCCCCAGGAACCGGCGGAGGCGGCCTGTTCGAGGTCGGCGTCCGGCAGGACGACGAAGGCGTTCTGCCCGCCGAGTTCGAGGACCACCCGCTTCAGCAGGCGGCCGCAGGTCGCGCCGATCTCCCGCCCGGCCTCGGTGGAGCCGGTGAACGACACCATGGCCACGTCCGGTGCCTGCACCAGGGCCCGGCCGGTGTCGGCGCCGCCGTGCACCACCTCCAGCACGCCCCCCGGCAGCCCGGCGTCGGCGAGGATCCCGGCCAGGACGCGGCCGCCGGACAGCGGGGTGTGCGGATCGGGCTTCAGCAGCACGGTGTTGCCCAGCGCGAGGGCCGGGGCGACCGAGCGCAGGGCCAGCAGCAGCGGGAAGTTCCAGGGGACGATCACCCCGACGACGCCCAGCGGCACCCGCCGCACCTCGGTCTGCCTGCCGGGGTCGGAGCCGGGGCCGTGCGGGGCCTCGGGCTCCCGCACCAGTTCGGCGGCGTGCCGTAACTCCCCGGCGCCGGCGTGGACCTCGTAGAAGGCCTTGCCGGGGATCGACCCGCCCTCGCGGACCAGCAGGTCCTGGACCTCCTGGGCGCGTTCCAGGAGCAGCCCGGCGGCGCGCCCCAGCACCTCGGCCCGGTCGGTGGCCGGCAGCGCCGCCCAGCCCGGCGCGGCGGCGGCCGCCCGGCGGGCGGCCGAGGCCACGGCACCGGGTCCGGCGAGCGGGACGCCACCCAGCTCCTCGCCGGTGATGATCTCGCGGCTGACCAGCAGCCCGGTCTCGGTCGCTGTGCTCACCTGCGTACCTCGGTCTCGTCGTCGGTGGGGGTGGCGGGGCGCTCGCGGCGGGTCAGCACGGCGAAGGCGGTGACCCGGCCGGCGTCGGCGGTGACGGTCACGTTGACGTCACCGCTGAGCACCGTGTCGGCGAAGCGCGCCAGCTCTCCCTTGAACAGCAGGGTCCAGGGCCCTCCTTCGGGGCCCCGTACGTCGATGTCGCCCCAGCGGCCGCCCACCCGGGGCGGCGCGGCCAGGGCTCGCAGCGCGGCCTGCCGCAGCGACCAGCCGACCGCCGAGGCGCCGCCGGCCGGCAGCCGCAGCGCCTCGGGGCCGTGCCAGGCCACCAGCCTCCGGAAGGAGTCCACGTGGACGTCGCAACTGCCCACCCGCACCACGGTCCTGCCCTCCGCGGACGCCCCCGCCGATTCCTCAGGCATGGACCGGCCGCCCTTCGGCCAGCATGTGCTCGACCATCGCGACGAGGTTCCCGACGGTCAGCCGCTCCAGCATCCGGTCGAGGGTGAGTCTCCCCGCCCAGACTTCGGGGTCGAGTTGCGGCATGACGACCGCCAGCCTTTCCAGACCGCGCCGGCTGATGATTCCGTTCGCGTCGCAGAATTCCTCGTCCGGGACCTCGCCCTGGAGATAGCGGCCGCACCGTTCGACGGAGAGGACCACCGGGACGCAGCATTCGATCCGGAAGAACACGTCGAGCAGGTCGAGCGATTCCAGGCCGAGGTCGGAGGCGAAGGCGAGATCGGGATGGTATTTCTCCGGGTCGATTCCCATCGCCTCCACGACGACGGACCGCACCAATTCCTCGACGTCATAGCGAGGCATGCGCATCACTCCCATCCGGCAGCTCGGCCGGCCGCGGCTTCGGGGCCTTCCCCCACCAGATCCGCCGACCGCCCCGGACCGGACACCTCGCCCCCCGGGCACCGCCCGCAGGGCGCCGGCCCGGACGGCGGCACGGGCTCGCCCTCCTCCGCGGCCGCCAGCGCGCGGCGCAGTCTGCGCAGGCAGCGGGTGC
Organism: Streptomyces sp. PA03-1a; assembly: GCF_033792805.1. Taxonomy (NCBI): domain Bacteria; kingdom Bacillati; phylum Actinomycetota; class Actinomycetes; order Kitasatosporales; family Streptomycetaceae; genus Streptomyces; species Streptomyces sp. PA03-1a. The sequence goes on along the minus strand of NZ_JARAVO010000073.1, from coordinate 33,440 downwards.
GGATGGGGCCGACCGAGCCCAGCGACATCGACAGCGCCGAAGAGATCTCCTCGTACGAGGCCGGCGGGTCCTCCAGCGCCATCCGCAGCACGCCGCGGCACTGGTCCGACAGGCCGTGGATGGCCCGCAGGACCTCTTCCTTGCGGTGCGCCCGCAGGGTGATCTGCTCGGGGCTCTCGTGGTGGCCGGACAGGACCTCGAGGGTCTGGCTGTCCCCCACCATGACGAGTCGCTTTCCCCGTGTCACCACTTTGAGGGATTCACGCCTCGCCACGGTGGCGAGCCAGTCACCGATCCGGTCCGGGTCGCGAATGCGGTCCACATTCTGCACCAGCCGGAACCAGGTCAACTGCCGTACGTCCTCGGCGTCCACGTCGTTCATCCGGTGGCTCCGGATGACGGACCAGACGAGCCGGCCGAATCGCTCGACCATCTCGTCCCAGGCCGTTTGTTCCCCTCGCGCACACCCCGCCAGAAGCTCCGCATTCCCCTTCCGGGTCATTGGGATTCCTCCGTCTGGAAATTACCGGACTTTCGACGGGTGCGTATTCCATGCAACCCGGCGCGGGGGTTTGCGGGCAAGCGGTGCCCGCTGTCAGCAAGCGGCCTGGCCGCACCTGGACAGCGGTGCGTCCGGTGCGCGGACCGGGTCACGGTGGCGCACGCCTGGGCGCGCCCCACGGCGGCACCGCACGGGTGCGGTGCCGCGGGTGCACCCGACCCTCCCTAGGCCGCCGAAGGCGCGGGGGCGGGGGTCGTCTCGGGGTCGGGGCCGGGTTCGGCCGTGCGCTCGCGGGCGGAGACGCCGAGGCTGACCAGGGCGCAGGCGGCCGCGAGGGCGGCGGTGAGGTACCAGTTGAGCCCCGGGATCCCGGTGTTGTGGGCCAGGTCGAACAGGGCGCCCGCGACCAGCGTGCCGGCCATGTTGCCGAAGCTGCGGAAGAAGTGCATGGCGCCCATCGCGCGCGCCAGCCGGTCCGCCGGGATCCGCCGGGTGACCCACAGGTCGAACGAGGGCGTGAAGAGGATGTCCCCGAAGACCACCACGAAGCAGCCGACCACCACCCACAGCACGTTCCGCCCCGCGCCGAACAGGACGAACGCCAGCGCCATCGCACCGAACGCGACCGCCATGACCTGCCCGGGACGGAAGTGCTTGATCATGAACCGGAAGGCCGGGTACTGCAGCGCCATCAGCGTGATGCCGCTGATCCAGAAGGGCGCCGAGACCGGCAGCCCCTTGACGTACTCCTCCATGAACAGCGGCATGCCGACCAGGAAGCTGATCGACATGATCCAGAACAGGCTGGACAGGAAGAAGTAGCGCGTGCCCGCACCCGCCTTCAGGCCCTTCAGGACCGCGAAGTTGACCAGCGGGGTCGCTGCGGCGGCCGCCCGGTCCTGCTCCTCGTCGCGCGGGATGACGAAGACCGCGGCCAGGCAGTAGCCCGCGAAGAGCGCGAAGACCACCCCGAACAGCACGCGCATGTCGGCCCACAGGAAGAGCCCGCCGACGACCGCACCGGCGATGACGCCGGTCTGGCAGGCCATCTGGAAGTACGAGAAGGCCTTCGCGCGGTGCTCTTCCGGCAGCGCGCCCAGGATGTTCTTCAGCCCCGGGAAGGACATGCCCGACCCGAAACCGACGAAGAAGGCGCACAGACCGTACGCCACGAGCCCGTCCGCGAAGCCCATCAGGCCGAGGGCGACGGCCTCCAGGGCGATGCCGGCGATGACGCTGCCGCGGGTGCCGAGGCGGGCGCCCAGCCCCTCGTAGAAGAAGGTGGAGGACAGCCGGCCCACGTAGGTCAGGAACATCACGAACCCGGCCCAGAAACCGCTGTACTCGACGCCCAGGGTGGAGACGAGGTGCGGGAAGTAGATGTAGTTGCCGACGTGCGCCAGCGCGATGCCGACGCAGACACCGGCGAGCGTCCTTTTCGCCGTTGCGTTCACGAGTCCGACCTCTCGTCGTGGTGCAGGCCGACCTTCCCTCCCGAGGGGGTCGCCCGCAGGGACCTGATCTCCTGCGCGACGGCCTGGCGGTCGACCACCACGCCTGCCGCGACGGTGAGTTCGGGCAGGGTGGACAGCGGTTCTTCCTTGGCGGCCGCCGGGAGCAGGTTGAAGGTCGCGGGGGCGCCTTCGTGAAGAAGATCCGGCGAGGGTGCCGACCCGGACACCTCGTCGAAGAAGAGCCTGTTGTCCAAGGTGGCGGCGCGCAGCAGGCCGTGCCGCAGGGCGGCGCGCTCGCGCGGGTCGTCGCCGGCGAGCCGGTCGAGCTCCCCGAGCAGGCTGTAGCCGTGGAAGGCGCCGGTGTTGCCGCAGTCGGTGCCGACCAGCATGCCGCGGCGGGACAGGGCCCGGAGGCTGTTGGCCCGCATGGTGGCGAGCGCGGCGGTGCGGGTGTCCTGGCAGCCGAAGCGGATGCCGAAGGGCTCCTCGACGCCCGCGACGAAGTCGAGGTTGGCCGGGTCCTGGGTCTCGCGGAAGCCGGGCCTGCCGTACTCGCGCCGGAAGTCCTCCCGCTCCATGACCATCGGGTACAGCCCGCCGAGGGTGGAGATGAAGCGCGCCCCCTCCAGGGCGTGCCAGTCCTGCGCCGTCAGCTCCAGGTCGCGGACGGGGTGGGCGAAGAGCCGGAAGCCGTACGCGTACGCCTGCAGGACCTCCTCGCGGGTGTTGCAGTCGAGGATCGCGGGCAGCCCGTGCGCGTGGACCACCCGCGCGACGTGCTCCAGCACGGGCGCGGGCAGCCGCGAGAAGCGCCGGGCCGTGCCGGGCTGCTCGGTGCCGTCGGTGAACATGACCTTGAGGAAGGTCGCGCCGCGCGCGCGGTTGGCGGTGATCAGCGGCTCCAGGTCGTCGCCGACCCCGAGCATGAAGACCGGAGCGGGGAACTCCACGCCGTGCCCGGTCAGTCCCTCGCCGTCGCGCATGGAGGTGGCCGCGTAGCCGCAGTGCGCCAGCCGCGGGTACGGCACCGGGGACGTGGCGCGGCCGGCCTCCCAGGCGTCGGCGACCAGCGGGAAGCCGAACATGTCGACGACGTGCGTGACGCCGTGGAAGAGGTACGACAGGGCGGAGATCCGCGCGTCGTCGAGGGAGTCGTCGAAGTTGGCGGGCAGCGCGAGGTGGGCGTGCGCCTCGACGAAGCCCGGCCACAGCTCCGGCTCGCCGCCGGCCCGGACGTCCCGGTCGGCGACCGCCTCGATCCGGGTGAAGACCCCCTCGCCGACCTCCACGTCGTACAGCGTCTGCGGGTCGAGGAGGGGGACGGCGACGCGCCGGAGCGCGCTCACCGGGCGACCTGGACGGACAGGTCGACGGCGATCCGGTCCAGCGCCGCCTCGCAGCGGCCCCCGGCCTCCGCGCGGCCGTTGCCGGTGAAGATCACGTGGCCGAGCCAGTCGAAGTTGCTCTTCGACAGCCGCGCGACACCGGTGCCGGGGGCGCGGTAGCTGAGGGCCTCGACGAAGCCCGGCTGCTCGTTGAGCGCGGTGAAGTCCACCGCGCGCAGGGTGCCCTCGACCGGCGAGCCGAACCAGCGGCCGCTCGCGGTGACCGTGCCGGGGAAGGGCAGGTCCGGCGTCTGACCGAGCGCCTGGCGGATGACCTCCAGGTAGGGGTCCACCCCGCTGGAGATCTTCATCAGCTGCGGCACGATGCCGCCGATGAGCCGGCCGTTGACCTCGCACAGCACCGGGCCGTCGGCGGACAGCAGGTACTCGGCGTGGATGAAGCCGAAGTCGATGCCGAGGGCGCGCAGCGCCTTCTCGTTCATCTCGAACAGCTCGTCCTGCAGCGGGTGGCCGCGGAAGTACGTCGCGCCCATCTCGATGAAGTACGGGAAGCCGCTCAGGCAGCGGTCGGTGATGCCGAGGTTGACGATCTCCCCGCCGTCCAGCACCACGGCCTCGACGGAGACCAGCTCGCCCTCGACGAACTCCTCGACGACGACGTCCGGGATGCGGGTGACGCCGCGCCCGTAGTCGGCGACCTCCGCCAGGTCGGCGAGGTAGGCCGCCAGGTCCTCCTCGCCGGTGAGGTGCAGGACGTGCAGGCTCGCCGTGCCGTCGGAGGGCTTGACCACGCACGGGAAGCCCACCTCGCGGATCGCGGCCTCCACCTCGTCCAGGGCGCGGGCGTGCGCGAAGCGCGGCTGGCGCACGTCGGTGCCGGCGAGGGTGAGCCGGGTGCGGTGCTTGTGGCGGGCGTTGAGGGCGCCCTCCACGCTCATCCCGGGCAGGCCGAGGGCGCGGGCGACGGAGGCGGTGTGGACGGTGTGGTACTCGCTGTAGGTCGTCACGCCGTGGACCGGGCTGCTCGCGTGCACCTCCTTCGCCAGCTGCTCCAGCGCGTCGATGGAGAACGCGGACTCGCTGGTGATCACCCGGCAGCGGGGGTGGGCGAAGGCCGGCTCGGCGAGCGGTGACGCGGCGACGTAGAAGCCGGGGTCGGCGCTGACCAGCGTCACCTCATGGCCCAGGGACAGGGCGTTGGCGATGCCGGCGACGCCGTTCGGATTGCATTCGACCATCAGTACGTGCATGAGAACCCCCTCGGTTGGTGCGGGATCGGATTCAGTGCGCGGAGCACGGCGGGCAGGTGGAGGCCGAGCGCGGCCATCACCTCCTGGTGGTCGCCGCCCTCGGACGGCCAGCCGTGGCCGGCGCCGACGGAGGTGACCTCGCAGGCCGGCAGCAGCAGCGCGAGGGCCTCGGCGACGCCGCCCTCGGTGCGGTGCTCTTCGACGACGACGAAGCGGCGGTGGTGGCGGGCGAGTTCGGCCGCGGCGCGGGAGAGGTGGGCGTGGTCCAGGTAGGTGAGGTGGGCGTGCGCGGTGCCGGGGCACTCCGCGCGGGCGGCCAGCGCGAGCCGGGTGCCCTCCTCGCCGACCGAGACCAGGCACCGCTCGCCGGCGGCGCCGGAGCCGTGGTGCTCCCAGGTGACGGTGCCGCCCTCCGCGACGGGCGCCCGCAGGCTCTCGTACGCGGCGTTGCGGCCGGTGCGGATGTAGTGCGGACGTCCGGAGCGCACCGCGGCGCGGACCACGGAGCGCATCTCGGCCTCCCCGTACGGCGCGGCGATCGTCACGCCGGGGATGCTGCGCAGGACGGCCAGGTCCTCCAGGCAGTGGTGCGTCGTGCCGAACCACGCGCCGGACACGCCCGCGTACGGGGCGACCACGGTGACGCCGGCGCGCAGGTAGCCGAGGGTCAGCTTCAGGCTCTCGGCGGCGCGCAGCGCGGCGAAGGGGGCGAAGGTCGAGACGAACGGCTTCCATCCGGCGGCGGCCAGACCGGCCGCCATGTCGACCATCGCGGCCTCCGCGATGCCGAGGTTGAGGAACCGTTCGGGGTGCGCCCGCTGGAAGGGGTGCCCCTTGCCGCCGAGGTCGGCCTCCAGGCACAGGACCCGGTCGTCCCCGGCGGCGAGCGCGGCGAGTTCGGCGCGGTAGGCGTCGCGCCCGGACAACGTCATCGCAACGGTCCCTTCCACGGAGCGGCGCACACGGCGACCGCGAGGGGACGAGTGGCGGTGTCCCCGCCGAAGGCCCCGAACCGGCCACGGTGGTGCGCCCGCGGGAAGGGGTGCCCCTTGCCGCCGAGGTCGGCCTCCAGGCACAGGACCCGGTCGTCCCCGGCGGCGAGCGCGGCGAGTTCGGCGCGGTAGGCGTCGCGCCCGGACAACGTCATCGCAACGGTCCCTTCCACGGAGCGGCGCACACGGCGACCGCGAGGGGACGAGTGGCGGTGTCCCCGCCGAAGGCCCCGAACCGGCCACGGTGGTGCGCCCGCTGGAAGGGGTGACCCCTGCCGCCGAGGTCGGCCTCCAGGCACAGGACCCGGTCGTCCCCGGCGGCGAGCGCGGCGAGTTCGGCGCGGTAGGCGTCGCGCCCGGACAACGTCATCGGATCAGTCGCTTCCACTGGGCGGCGCGCGCGGCGTCGATCGTCACGTAGTGCGAGGCGGCCTTCCCCTCGACGGGCGGCACGCCCTTGCCCTTCACGGTGTGCGCGACGACCGCGAGCGGGCGGGTGGCGGCCGACCGGTCGGCGGCGAACAGGGCCGACAGCGCGCCCAGGTCGTGGCCGTCGACCTCGGCGGTGTCGAAGCCGAAGGCCGCGAAGCGCTCCGCGAGGTGCGGCAGGGGGGAGATGTCGGCCACCATGCCGTCGTTCTGGCCGCCGTTGCGGTCCACGACCAGGACGAACCCGCCGAGCCGCTGGGCGGCCGCGACCTGGCAGGTCTCCCATACCAGGCCCTCCTGGAGTTCGCCGTCCCCCGCGACGGCGATCGCCTTGCCGGTGCCGCCCTGCAGCCGTTGCGCGAGCGCCCAGCCCGCGGCGTACGCCACGCCGTGGCCGAGGCTCCCGGTCGGGAACACCACGCCCGGCACCTTGGGTCCCGGGTGGCCGGTGTAGGGCCGGCCGGCCAGACCGTAGTGCGGGGCGGGGTTGTCCGGGATCACGCCGGTGACGTGGAGCGCGGCGTACAGGCCGGCGGCGGCGTGGCCCTTGCTCAGGACGACCTGGGTGCCGTCGTCCGCCGCGGCAGCGTGGTCGAGGGCGGCGACGAGGACGTCGAGGACGGACAGGCTCCCGCCCAGGTGGCAGCCGCGGGGGCTCGCCGCCATGTCGACGACGAGTTCGCGGGCGCGGCGGGCCCGTTCGACGAGCGGCGGGTGCGCGGTCTCCCGTACGGCGGTCGCGGGCGTCATGCCGCGCCGCCGGAGGTGAACCAGTGGCGGACGGCGTCGGCGAGGACGCCGCGGGCGCGGCGGTACTCGTCGGCCGGGAGGCGTTCGGCGTCCGTGTGGTCGAGGGAGGCGTCGCCGGGCCCGTAGGCGACCATGGGGACGCCGTGCCAGGTCGTGGCGAGGGTGTTCATGTCGGAGGTGCCCTTCTTGACGACGTGCCGGGGCCGGATGCCGGCGCGCGCGAACGCGCGGCCGAAGGACCTGGCCAGGGTGGTGGCGCGGCCGCCCGCGACGCCGGGGGTGGCGCGGAGCACCTCGACGGCGAGGCCGTCGCCAGGGGCGTCGAGCACCAGGGCGGCCTTGCGGACGGTGGCGAGGTCGGCGTCCGGCGGGATGCGGAAGTTGAGCGTGCCGACGGCCCGCTGGGCCTCCCGGGAGTCGTGGGTGCGGACGTCGATGAGGGCGCTGAGCGCGTCGGGCGCGTGGGCGGCGACGGCGGCGCGGATGCCGGCGACGGCGCGCAGCAGCAGGTCGGGCGCGGTGACGGCGCCCATGCCCGCGGAGTGGCCGCTGGCGGCGGTGGCCGTGAGGCGGAGCTTGAACAGGCCGAAGTAGCCGAGGGTGAGGGTGCCGGAGCCGCTGGGCTCGCCGACGACGACGGCGTGGGCCGGGTAGTGGTCGCGGGCGTGGAAGGCACCCTTAGCTGAGGAGACCTCCTCCTCGACGGCGCCGACGACCCGCAGCTGGCCGTCGTCCGGGACGTCGGCCGCGGCCAGCACCTCCAGGAACGCGGCGAGGCTCCCCTTGGCGTCGACGGTGCCCCGGCCGGAGAGTTCGCCGTCCCGCCAGGCGGCCGGCCAGTGGTGCGGCACGGTGTCGAGGTGCCCGAGGAGCAGCAGGCGGCGCGGGCCGTCCCCGCGGGTGGCGACGAGGTTGCCCACGGCGTCGATGTGCGCGTCGATGCCGTGCCCGGCGCACCACTCGCGCAGGTAGGCGGCGAGTTCGTGCTCGTCCCCGGAGACGGAGGGGATGCCGGCGGCGCGGCCGAGCAGGGTCAGGTCCTGCTCGGGGGGCGCCTCGCGCCAGAACCGGGTCCAGCCGGTGGGCTCGGCCAGGGTGTGGGGGCCGGTGATGGCGACGTCCCCGGTCCCGTCGAGGGCGAGTTCGGCGGCGCGGACCTTCTGCCGCATGCGGCCGCCCGCGTACCGCGCGGCCTCGCCGGGGTGGGCGTGGCGGAGCGTCGACGCCGGGTCGGCGGGGTCGGTGAGCAGTCCGGCGGTGCCGGTGACGAGGCGGAGGTGGTCGGCGTCCAGGGCGCGCGCGAGGGCGGCGGCCAGGACGTCGGCGTCCACGTTGAGGGGGGCGCCCCCGTCGCGGTCGCGCACCGGCGGCGACACGCACACCACGTCGTACGCGTCCAGCAGGGCGCGCAGCGCCGCCGTGTCGACGTCCTGCGGGACCCCGGCCCGGTGGTCGCGCACGACGCGGCTGCGGCCCTCGGGCGTGACGGTCTTCAGCGGCCGGTTGGCGCGCCCGCCGACGAGCCCGCCGCGGGCGGCGACGGCGGTGAGGACGGTACGGCCCAGGTCGCGCAGGCCCGCCTCGACCGAGGGCAGGGTGACCCGCTCGTAGGCGTCGACGATGTGCGTCATCTCCTCGGGCGGGCAGTAGCGCACGGTGTCGCCGCTCGCGAGGCGCAGTTCGGGCATGGCGCGCCCGAGGGCGGTGTAGTGCCGCTCGATGCCGACGGCGCCGCCCGCCACGAGCAGGACGCGGGCGCCGCGGGCGACGAGGTCGGACAGCTCGTGGAGGATCGCGCCGCGGGCGAGGGTGGCGCTGCCCACCTTGACGACGTACAGGGGCCGGTACGGGGACGTCACGGTGCCACCGCCGTCCGGGGCAGGCCCTCGGTCTCGTCGAGGCCGCAGAGCAGGTTCATCGCCTGGACGGCCTGCCCGGCCGCGCCCTTGACCAGGTTGTCCAGGGCGGCGACGGCGACGGCCTGGTCGTCCTTGACGACGACGGCGACCTCGGCGACGTTGGAGCCCACGACCGCCTTGAGCATCGGGAAGTCCTGCGGCGCCCTGGGCGCGGGGCGCACCTTGACGAAGGGGCGGCCCTTGTAGGCGCGTGCGTAGGCGCGCTTGACGTCCAGGCCGGTCACGCCCTCGCGCAGCCGGGCGTACCCGGTGACGAGGATGCCGCGGGGCACGTCGAGGCTGTGGCTGGTGAAGCGCAGCTCGGGCACGGTGCCGGTGAGGTCGGCGATGGCCTGCCGGATCTCGGGGGCGTGCCGGTGCCCGAAGGGCTTGTGGACACGGAAGTTGCCGGCCCGCTCGGCGGGGTGCTCGCCGCTGTCCCGGCCGCCGCCGGTGGAGCCGGTCTTGGCGTCGACGACGACCTCGGGCAGCGCGAGCCCGTCCGCGAAGAGCGGGTGCAGGGCGTAGACCGAGGCGACGGCCATGCAGCCGGGCAGGTTGACGAAGCGGCCCTGCGGGACGGCCGGGGACAGCTCCGGGACGTAGTACGCGAAGTCCTCGGCGGCCGGCTGCTCGGCGGTGCGCGGGTAGTGGGCGCGGACCTCGCCCGGGTCGCGCAGCCGGAAGTCGCCCGCGACGTTGAGGACCCGCTTGGCGTGCCCGGACAGCAGCGGCAGCAGCCCGGGCAGTGTGCCGGTGGGCAGGCAGGAGATGGCGACGTCGACGTCGTTGCCTTCGTCGGCCAGCTCCCGCAGCGGGCGCAGCGTCAGCCCCGCGGCACGCGGGTGGTTGCGCAGCCACGGGTGGACGGCGCCGAGCGCGGCACCGGCGGCGCGTTCGGCGGACAGGAAGGCGAGCTCCACGCCGGGGTGGTCCAGCAGCAGCCGGACGAGCTCTCCCCCGCTGTAGCCGCTGGCCCCCGCGACGGCGACCCGGACCGTGCCGGGCGTGGTGTCAGCCAAGGCGGGCCGCCTTCTCGTAGGGACGGCGGAAGTCGCCCTCCTGGACGAGCTTGCGGATCGCGTCGGGCCGGCGGGCGACCTTGGCGAAGGCGTCGGCGTAGCGCAGGATGCGCTCGTACTCGACCGGGGAGCGCAGCTCGCGGCAGAGCACGAGCGTGGTGTCGAGCATGTGCCGGATCACCGGGAAGTCCTGCGGGGTGTGGTCGCGCACGGCGCCCGGGTTGAGGGTGAAGGGGTGACCGCCGCCGAAGCCGGCCCGGTGCACGAAGGGCAGGTGGCAGGGGATGGGCGTGTTCTGCCACTCGCGGGCCGGTACGCCCTCGGCGACCAGCAGCTCGTGGACGGCCTCCTTGACCGCGTACGCGGGCAGGTCCGCCAGGCCGATCGCCTCGGGGTGCAGGGTGACCCGGTACATGTTGTAGGCGTGGACGTGGCCCTCGGGCACGTACGGCGGGGTGAACAGGCCGGTGTCCTTCAGGGCCTCGCCGAGCAGGGCGGCGTTCCGGGCGCGGACCGCGTCGTAGTACGGCAGCCGCTGCAACTGGCTCGCGCCGAAGGCGGCGGCGATCCAGGCCATGCCGTAGTCGATGCCGTGCCGGTCGAGGTAGGCCGTGGCCCGGTCGTACGACTCCTGCTCGGCGAAGAAGGCGATGCCGCCCTCGCCGCCGAGCGGGAAGTTCTTGTCGGCCATCAGGCTCTGCCCGGCGGCGTCGCCGAAGGAGCCGGCCACGCGGTCGCCGACGCGGGCGGAGTGGGCGTGCGAGGCGTCCTCCACCAGGGCGAGGCCGCGGCGGTCGGCCAGGGCGCGCAGCGCGGTCACGTCGGCGGGCAGGCCGTGGACGTGGACGGGCATCAGGGCGCGGGTGCGCTCGGTGACCGCCGCCTCGGCCGCGGCCGGGTCCATGCAGTAGGTGCGCGGGTCGACGTCGACGAAAACCGGGACCGCGTGCGCGGCCACGACGGCCTGCGCGGTGGCGATGAAGGTGAACGCCGGGACGATCACCTCGTCGCCGGGCCGGACGCCCGCGCCGACCAGCGCCATGTGCAGGCTGGAGGTGCCGCTGGCGGTGGGCAGCGCGAACGCCGCGCCCACGTAGGCCCGGTAGGCCTCGGCGAAGTCGGCGACGATCTTGTCGGGGTCCTGCCGCTGGGCCAGCAGGAGGTTGAAGACGTCCTCCTTGGTGATGACCGGGAACAGGGTGCGGCGCAGGTCCCTGGGGATGACCGGCGCGCCGCCGAGGGCGGCCAGTTCGGCGGTCACGTCGTCGGGGTGCGGCAGCGGCAGGGGTGCCGCGGGGAAGTCGGTGATCATGAGTCAGCTCCCGAGAGGTCGCCCGGCGGGGCGGCCTGGGTGAGGGCCATCCGGACGCAGGCGGCGACCAGCGGGCTCAGCCGGTAGTTGAACTGCACGCCGGGCACCAGTCGCGGGTCGGCCTCCTCCTGCGTCCACATGGTGCGCAGGTCGTACGCGCCGAAGATCTTGAGCCGTTCGGCGCGGGCCCACACGGCGGGGTCGTCGGTCAGGACCGCGGCGGCCGGGCCGAAACCGAGGCCGGTGAGGTCGACGACGAGCACCGGCGCGGTGCCCGCGGCGGCGCGCCGGGCCAGGTCGTGGGCGTTGCCGGCGTCAAGCTCGACCAGGTCGTACGGGACCGGGCCCGCGGCGTCGCCGGTGGCGCCGGCGACGGCGGTGATGCCGAGCCAGTCCAGGAACGCGCGTTCCCGGTCGCCGGCGCCCGGCCGGGCGGCGACGCGGTCGCCGTGGCCGATGCCCTGCCCGGCGAGCGCCCCGTGCAGGGCGCCGCTGCGGCTGTTGAACAGCGCGGCCCTGGCGCGGCCGGTGCGCCGGGTGAGCAGCCGCTCCAGGCCGGGCAGTTCGCGGTCGCTCTTCTCGATGCTCATCACCACGCCCGACGTGAGGACCCGGGTGAGCACCGTGGCGGTGTCGAACGCTTCCATGGGTGGGGTTCTCCTCCGTCTGCCGGTTACGCGGCGGTGGCGGCGGACTCGGGCCGGTAGGTCTCGACGACGTAGTCCGCGAGGTGGCCGGCCACGTCCACGCCGTGCTTGGCGGAGGAGCGGGCGAACTCGGGGTTCGCGTTGACCTCCAGGACCATCAGCTCGCCGGTGGTGCGGTCCTCGACGAGGTCGACCCCGTAGAAGCCCTCGCCAAGCGCGTCCACCACCTGGGCGCAGCGCTTCTCCATCTCGCGGGTCAACGGGACCCGTACGACCTCGGCTCCGAGGTGGGTGTTGGTGCGCCAGTCCGGCGAGACCCGCCGGATGGCGACGACGGGCGTGCGGCCGACGACCACGATCCGCAGGTCGTGGCCGGGCTTGTCGACGTACCGCTGGACCAGGACGGGGAAGAGCTTGCCCGCGGCGTCCGCGGACTCCCGTCCGCCGATCCACGCCTCGACGCACTCCTCGCTGGTCATCCGGGAGACCCCGCGGCCCCAGGAGCCGCTCACCGGCTTGATGACGGCGGGCAGTCCGACCTCGCCGACCGACTCGCGGACCTGCGCGTAGCTGAAGGCGTGGAAGGACTCCGGGTGGGGGACGCCGTGCCTGCTGAACAACAGGGCCTGCAGGCCCTTGTCGTTGCAGGTCTCGATCGTCGTCGCGCGATTCAGCGCGGGAACTCCGCTGAATTCCAGCCGGCGGGCCACATTGACGGCCTCGCGGTGCGAGAGATTGCGGATGAGTGCGAGGGCGGGCGGTTTCTTCCGGCCCGTCACCAGCCCCGCCAGGTCCTCCAGCAGGACCGGGCGGACCGCGAGCCCCCGCGAACGCAACGCCTCCAGGAGGAGTTTCTCGTCGGGGCGCAGGACGGTGGCCGACAGCAGCACCTCTAACCCGGCGTCGGACCCGGTCACTCGCCCCAGTCCTCTTCGACCTCGGGCGCGAGCTCTATCCGTGCGCCGGCCTCGGACTTCTCGACGACCTCGTGCTCCTGGCCGCAGGCCGCGCACTCGGTGATCTCGCCCTTCAGCCAGTCCTGCCGGACCGGGATGTCCGTGTCGCACACCAGGCACTGGAGCGCCGCGACAGGAGCAGTCATTTCTCTTTCCTTTCCACTGCATTCCGGGGCGGAAAAAGCAACTTCAGAATCCCCCGCCGGCAACTCGGCGGTCCAGCGGGTTCGCCGCCGTCCTCGTGATACGGCCATCGGGATCCTCAATGGGAAACCGGCCCGTCCGGCGCGCACACCGGCACCGGGGTTTCCCGCGAAAGTGGAATTCACCTTGCTGCGGTGCGACCACGGTGCGGATCACGGTGCGACGACGGTGCGGATGAACATCCGGGGAACGGACGGTGACGGCGGCATCCGTCGAACGATGTGTTCGATAAGTCCGTTATGTGGATGCTAGCTTCGGCCCGTGAACGACTCGGGCCTGCTCACCCTCGACACGCCGCTCCCACCGGCCACCCGCCGCACCCCGCGGCTCCTCCACTGGGTCACCGCGCTCCCCGTGCTCGCGCTGCTCGGCTGGTCCGTCACGACGGCGGAACTCCACGGGGACATCCGGTACGTCCTGGCGTGCCTGCGGACCGCCGGCGCGGACGGCCTCTCGCCCTCCGAGACGTTCACCCACCGGCCGTTCTTCTACCGGTGGTTCGTCGCCGGGCTGGACTCGGTCACGGCCGGACCGGTCGCCGTGCGCGAGATGATCATCCGGCTCGCCGGAATCCTGCTGTGCGCGGCCGCGGCGCTGGTGCTGCGCTGGGCCATGGCACGCCGTCTGCCGCGTCGCGACGCGACGATCACGGCCGCCGTGGTAGGGCTCTCCCTCGCGTTCGCGCCGCGGACCGACTTCCTGCAACCCGAGTGGGCCGCGACGCTGCTGTCGGTGGTGGCGGTCGCCTTGGTGCTGGGCCTCGACCGGCCGTGGACCGCCGCGCTCGTGGCGTCGTTGCCGCTGGCGCTCGCGGTGCTGATGAAGTACTCCACGGCGGCGACGGCCGCGATGGCGCTGCTCGTCGTCCTCGCCGTCGACCGGCTCAGGGCGTTGCTGCTCGCCGGGACGACGGTGGCCGGCGGGGCCCTGCTCTTCGCGATCAGTCTGTGGTCGGGGTCCCACGAGTGGCAGTGGGTCCGCGACATGCCCCGGATCAACAAGGGGGCGCTGACCCGGCAGGGCGTGGACCCCGCCTTCCTGCTCGACAGGGCCGCCGACTTCCTGGCGAACCGGGTCTACTTCAGCCCGATGGTCGCCCTGCTCCCCGCCGCGCTGCTGCTGTTGCTGTCCCGTCAGGCGGACCGGCGCAAGCGGGTGGAGTGGGCCGTGCTGGCGGTGCTGGTCTGCGCCGGCTGCCTGGCCGCGGTGGCGGTGCAGGGCAACTGGTTCGCCTACCACGCCGCCGCCCTGCCGGTCTTCGCCGCGGCCGTGTGGGGCCTGGCGGTGGCCCGCTGGTACGCGGACCTCAAGCGGCCGCCGCTCTTCCTGACCGCGGTCACGGCGCTGTACGCGGTACTGGTGCCCCTCGCCTCCCTCGCGCCCGCCTGGGCCCAGGGGACGGCGGCGGGCTGGCTGGCCGGCGCTGTCGCCCTGGCCGCGGCGGGCGCCGACCTGCGCCTGGCCCGTGACGGTGCGCGCCGCCCCGGCACCGCCCGGTGGCGTCGCGCCGCCCTGGCCCCGGTCGCGCTCTGCGGGGCGTTGTGCGTGGCGGTGACGGTCTGGCCCTCCTCCCCGCACCTGATGAGCCGTGCCGGGGTGAGCTCGACCAACGCCGAGTACCTGCGGACCAGCGCGGACAAGGCCGCCGCGGCGGACGCGGTGCGCCGGCGGATCCCCGACGGCGCGCCCGTGCTCTACCTGGCCTTCGGCGACGACGCCTACTTCGTGGACCACCCGGTGCGGTGCCGGTACCCGATCCCCACCTTCCTGCAGCGCGTGCGGTACCTGCCGGACGTGAGCGCGCTCCGGTCGCACGCCGAGAACGCCCGCTGCATCACCGAGGACCCGGCGCCCTACGCCGTCCTGCAGCGCGCCTGGTTCGACCTGGACCGGGTCGACCCCTCGGTCGCGGCCCGCATCGAGGAGGTCTACGACTGCCCGGAGACCGCGGACCCACGGGACCTCGTCGTCTGCCGGCTCCGGGCGGGCCGCGGGTAGCGCCGCCCGGAGCAGGCCGCGCGCTCAGTGCACCGCGAGGCGCAGCGCGAAACCGATGAGCAGCACTCCGGTGACGCGTTCGACGCGGGCCCGCACCACGGGCCGGCGCAGTACCGCGCCGACCCGGTCGACCACGACGACGTAGGTGCCGAACCAGGTCACGTACAGCACGGCGAAGACCAGCGAGAGCAGGAGCGCGCGCGGCAGGACGCTGCCCTGGGCGGGCAGGAACTGCGGGAGGAAGGTCACGAAGAACAGGGCGACCTTCGGGTTGAGGGAGTTGGACAGGAAGCCCTGCCGCAGGTGGGCCGCGCCGTTCGGCGGCGGGTCCCCGTCCGCCGGCTCCGGGGAGTCGGCGGCGCGGCGGGCCGCGCGCAGGGTCGTGAAGCCCATGTACAGCAGGTAGCCCGCGCCCACGGTGCGCAGCACCGTGAAGGCGACCGTCGAGGCCATCAGCAGCGCCGAGACCCCGAGCGCGGCCGAGGCGATGTGCACGCCCAGCCCGAGCACCCCGCCCACCATCGTCAGCAGCCCGCCCGCGCGGCCCGCTGCCAGGGCGTTCCTGGTGATCAGCGCCTGGTCGGGCCCGGGGATCACGATCAGGACGAGCGAGGCGGCGGCGAAGGTCAGCACGGCGGCGTCCGCAGCCGGGCGGCGAGCGCGCGGAGCACGACCGCGCTGTGCTCGCGCAGGTAGAAGTGGCCACCGGGGAAGGTGCGCACCTCCACCGGAAGGGTCGTCAGCTCCTGCCAGGCCGCCAGTTCGGCCTCGCCGACCCGGTCGTCGCGGCCGCCGAAGACCGTCACGGGGACCTCCAGCGCGGGCCGGTCCCCCCAGCGGTAGGTCTCCACGATCGTGTAGTCCGCCCGCAGCGGCACCGCGACCAGCGCCCGCAGCTCCGGTTCGTCCAGCACCTCCCGCGGGATGCCGCCGTGCAGCCGGGAGACCTCCGCCAGCAGTTCGTCGTCCGGCAGCAGGTGCAGCCCCCGCGAGGTGCGCGGCAGGTGGGGCGCCGGGAAGCCGGAGACCACCAGGCGCTCCGGGAGCCTGCGGCCCGCCTCGCGCAGGGCGCCGGCCAGCTCGTACGCCACCAGGGCACCGAGGCTGTGCCCGAAGAACGTGTACGGCGCGCCGAACGCCACCTGCTCGGTGAGCGCGGCGACCAGTGTCCCCATCGAGGTCAGCGGGGGTTCCCCGAAGCGCGACCCGCGGCCGGGCAGCTGCACGACGTGCAGTTCGACGCCGGTCAGGGCGCGCGCCCAGCGGACGTACTCGGCGGCCGAACCCCCGCCGTGGGCGAAGCAGTACAGCTTCGGAGCGCCGGGCCGGGCGGGCCCGCTGACCAGCCAGCGGGCCGACAGTTGGGTGATCACGGCGGGACTACCTCCCCAGGGGGGCCGGTCGGACGGCGACGAGATGGGCCGCGAGGGCGTCGGCCGTCGGGTGGTCGGCGATCGCCTTGGGCGTCGTGTCGATCCCCAGGTCCTCCTCCAGGCGCCCGCACAGGTCGAGGGTGGTCGCCGAGTCGAAGCCCAGGTGGTCCAGCGGCAGCGTCGGGTCGATCTCGTGGGGCGCGACGTCGAGGAGTTCCGCCAGGAAGGCGACGATCCACTCCCGCATCTGCTCGTACGTCATCGTGTCTCCTCCGTCAGCGGCTCGGACGGGCCGAGCAGCCCCTCCAGGTGGCCGTCGAGCGCTTCCACCGTCGTGTACTGCAGGACCGTGCCGACGGGCACGGTGATCCCGAACGCCGTGCGCAAGGACGCGACCAGCCGGGCCGCGAGCAGCGAGTCGCCGCCCGCCTCCAGGAAGTCGTCGGCGAGGTCGGCGCTGCCGAGGCCGAGCACCTCGCGCCAGATCTCGACCAGCTTGCGCTGACGGTCGGTGCGCGGCGGCTTCGCGGGCCGGCCGCGCGCGGCGGTGCGGGCGCCGGCCTTGGCGAGCGCCTTGCGGTCGACCTTGCCGGTGCCGCTGAGCGGCAGCTCGGTCAGCGCGAACAGCTGGGCCGGCACCATGTGGGCGGCCAGCTGCCCGGCGGCGAAGTCCCGCAGCGCGTCGGGGGCGAAGCGGCTGCGCCGGTCGGGGCCGCGTGCCACGAGGACGTCGAAGCCCACCGAGCCGGGGCCGCCGTCGCGGGGCGTGAGCACGGCGCTGTCGGTGAAGCCCGCGGCGGCGAGTTCGGCCGCCCACTGCGCGCGGTCGAGCAGCGGGTGCGTGGTGCGCAGTTCGGTGTCCTCGAAGGTGTCGAAGCCCTGCTGGAGCCCCATCACCAGGTCGAACCACGGGTGGAAGGCGGTCTGCTCGACGATCAGCAGGGTCCCGCCGGGGGCGAGCAGCCCCCGCAGGGTGCGCAGCGTGCGGCGCACCTGACGGGTGTCGTGCAGCACGCTCGCGGCGACGACCAGGTCGGCGGTGTGGTCCTCGAAGCCCTGGGTCTGCGGGGGCGCGTCCAGGTCGAGCAGGTCGCAGCGCAGGAAGGGGTGCTCCGTGCCGAGGACCTCGCGGGCCCGGTCGGTGAAGTAGCGGGAGATGTCGGTGAACAGGTACTCCGTGGGCGCGGTGCGGCCGGCGGGCAGCAGCGGGAGCAGGTGCCGGGTCAGCGAGCCGTAGCCCGCGCCGACCTCCAGGACGCGCAGCGGCCGGTCGGCCGGCCATCCGGCGGTGAGGCGGCGCACCGCTTCCGTGGCGACGGCGTACGTCGGGCCGAACAGCCGCTCGTAGACGCCGGGGGTGCGGTCGGAGGCGTACAGCTCGGCGGAGTGCACGCTCTGGGTGAGGACCCCGGCGACGTCCCCGGCCAGGGCCAGCATCCAGTCGGTGACGTCCTCGGGGATGCCCAGCACCTCGCCCAGCACGGTGCGGCTGCGGGCGGCGAGCGCGTCGGGGATGCCGTCCGCGGCGGGCGGCCGTGCCGCCACCGCCCGGGCCAGCCAGCGCTCGTAGCGCGGGGCGACACCGGCGGCGTCGTCGGGCAGGCCCAGGCGGCGGAAGGCGGTGCCGACGGCGGTCGCGTACACCTCGTTCAGCACGTCCCAGGCGGCGCGCAGCTCCCGCGGCGAGGGACCGGGGGCGGGCACCTCGGCGGCGGAGCACAGCCCCCGCCAGTCGGCTTCGGCCCGGTCGGGATCGGCGTGCTCGGTGACGAAGAGCCCGTCGGCGCCGCCGGGGTCCCCGGCCGGGACGACGTAACCCAGCAGCCGGGCCGCGCCGGCCTCGCCGTCGGCCTTCACCACGACCGCGCTGTCCACGCCCGGGTGCCGGGTGAGGGTCGCCTCGATCTCGCCGAGCTCCACACGATGTCCGTTGATCTTGACCTGACCGTCCCTACGGCCCAGGAACTCGATGCTGCCGTCCGGCAGGTAGCGGCCGAAGTCGCCGGTCCGGTAGAGCCGTTCGCCGGTGACCGGATGCGTGACGAAGGCCGCGGCGGTGCGCTCGGCGTCGCCCCGGTAGCCGCGGGCCAGGCCGTGGCCGCCGATGTACAGCTCGCCTGCGGTCCACACGGGACAGGGCGCGTACCGCTCGTCGAGGACCTGGAAGGTCTGGTTCCGCAGCGGCTTGCCGTACGGCACGCTCGTCGCGCCCGCCGGGACCTCCTCCACCGGGTGGAAGATCGACCAGATGGACACCTCGGTGGCACCGCCCAGGCTGATCACCCGCGCCCGGGGCCACAGCGCGTGAATGCGGCCGGGCAGGTCGACGGGGATCCAGTCGCCGCTGAGCAGCACCAGCCGCAGGTCCGGCGGGACCTGCGCGCCCCCGGCCTCCAGATGCTCGACCAGCATCTGCATCTGCGCGGGCACCGAGTTCCACACCGTCACCCCGTGCGCGGCCATCACCTCGGCCCAGTGCGCGGGTTCGGCCCGCTGGTCCGGGTCGGGCAGCACCAGCGCGGCCCCGGCGGCGAAGGTGCCGAACAGGTCGTGCACGGACAGGTCGAAGCCGAGGTCGGCGAGGCCGAAGAGACGGTCGGTGGGGCCGATCCCGAAGCGCTCGTTGATGTCGGCGACGGTGTTGAGGGCCGCCCGGTGCTCGATCATCACGCCCTTGGGGGTGCCGGTCGAGCCCGAGGTGTAGAGGACGTACGCCAGGTCGGCGGGGTCGGCCGGGCCCGCCTGCACGGCGGCGTCCGGGGTGGCGGTGGTGCCGGAGGGCGGCTCGGTGACGACGCGGGGCAGGTCCTGCGGCCACTCCAGCCGCGCGTCCGTCCCGGCGTCCGTGACCACCGCGACCGCCCCGGCGTCCGTGAGGATGCGCTCCCGGCGCAGGGCGGGCAGTTGCGGCCCGACCGGGAGGTAGGCGCCGCCCGCCATGAGCACGCCGTAGGCGGCGGCGACCTGGGCGGGGCCCTTGTCGAGGGTGATGCCGACGGTACGGTCGCGCAGGTCGCCGCCGGAGAGCCGGCCGGCGACGGAGGCGGCCCACGCGGCGAGTTCGCCGTAGGTCACGGTGCCGGTGGTCGTGATCACGGCGGGACGCCCCGGATGCCGCTCGGCACGGTCGGGCAGCGCGGAGTGCAGCAGTCCGGACGGCGCCTCGCCCTCGGTGGCGTTGGCGGCCTCCCGGGCGGTGAGCTGGTGGGCGGGGAGCGGGATCACCAGCTCCTCGTCCCACGGGGCGCCTTCGGCGGCGAGCCGCGCCACGGCGCCGGTGTAGGCCGCGAACATGTCGTCGAGCATGCCCTCGGGGAAGAGCTCCTCGACCGCGTCCCAGGTCAGGTCCAGGCTTCCGGTGATGTCGACGACCTGGTGATCGAGCCAGACCTGCGGGGTCTGGCTGATCCGGTACGTGATGGAACCGAAGTGGTCCATGGCCGACGAGACGTCCGCGGCGGTGCCCAGGCCGCTGGTGAAGACGACCGGCATCGTCTCGAAGCCGTTCTGCAGGCCGAGGCGGCGACGTTCGCGCAGCGCCTGCAGGGCGCTGACGTGGCGGTGCCGCAGGTCCTTGCGCAGCTGCCGCTGGACGCGGCCGGCCCGCTCGGCCAGCGGAACGCCGCCGCTCGCGTCCGTCTCCAGTAGGCAGATGGACGTGAAGTCGCCGACCACGCGGCGCAGATGGGGGTGGACTCCGCGGTGCCCTGCTCCGTCGCCGGAGAGCACCAGCGGGAGCCGGTTGAAGAGGGTGAGGTTGAGGGTGAACCGGCGGGTGCCGCTCCACATCGCCAGGACCTCGGAGAACACCGTGGCCAGCAGCGCCGTCGGGGTCAGGCCTCGCTCCTCGCAGCGCCCCTGCAGCCGCTTCCAGTCCTCCGGCGCCAGGTGGAACTCGCGGTGCGTGAAGACCGGCTTGTGCACGGCGACCGGGGACTTGGCCAGCGGCAGGTCGGGCGGCGGGGCCAGCGTCGCGGCGCGCGCCGTCCAGTACTCCCGTGCCTCGCGGTGCCGCGGCGACTCGTCGCCCCGCTCCAGGGCGAGCGCGTAGTCGCGGAAGCCCACCTCGACCGGCGGCAGCACCCGCTCCTCGTCCTGGCACAGCTGCGCCCACTCGCTGAACAGCACGGTGATGCTGGCCAGGTCGACCATGAGCAGGTCGAGGCTGACGTGCAGCCGGTCGTGGCCGGGCAGCCGGGACATGCGGATGTCGAACAGCGGCCAGTCGGCCGCGGTGTACACGCGGTGCGACATCTCCTCGCGCACCTCGGCCAGATGCCGTTGCGCCTCCTGCGGGGGCGCCCCGCGCAGGTCGGTGCAGCGGATCTCGTAGGCGGGGACCTCGGGCAGGATCCGCTGCCGGCCGTCCTCGCCGACGACGCAGCGCAGCATGCCGTGCCGCTCGATGAGCCGGGTCCAGGCGCGGGAGAGCAGCGCCGGGTCCAGGCGGCGGCCCTCCAGCTCGAAGTAGGCGTGCGGGGCGACGTTGCCGAGCACGAAGTTGGGGCCGCGGCCGACCCAGTACGCGTACTGGATCTCGGTCAGCGGGAAGGGGGCGTGGGCGTCGTCGTTCGCGGTCATCGGGATGTCCCCTCCGGGAGGAGTTCTGCCATGGCGGAGCGCAGCCGTACCGGCAGCGGCCCCTCGTCGTCCTCGCTGGCGCGGATGGCCACGCCGAGCGCGAACCGGTCCCACACCTGGAGCACCTGCACCTGCCACAGGGGGCGCTCGGGTTCGGGGATCTCGTCGTCGACGACGGCCAGGCCGCCGTCGCGCAGGCGGTGCACGGAGAAGGCGTCGAAGCCCCGGCACATGCCCATGCCGGTGGCCTTGGTGTACGCCTCCTTGGCGACCCAGGAGTCGGCGAAGGCGTGACCGCGCTGGTCCTCGCGGTCGCGCCGCAGCACCTCGTTCTCCAGGGGGGTGAAGACCTTCGGCGCGAACTGCATCGCCTCGGGCCGGGCGGGGGTGGTCTCGGCGTCCACTCCGGCGGTGCGGCCGCGCACGACGATGGCGGCGATCAGCCCGTTGGTGTGGGTGATGTTGAAGTCCAGCCCCCAGTCGGCACCGTCGACCACGGGCCGGCCGTACTTGCCCTTGCGGAAGCGCCACGAGTCCGGTGGCTCGTCGGTGTAGAGCGACAGGACCTGACGGGACAGCAGCCGTGCGCCGAGGAAGCGGCGCCGGGCGGCGGGGAACAGCAGCCGGTCGTGCCGGGCGCGCTCCTCGTCGGTCAGCAGTTCCAGACCGCCCGTCGCCTCGGCGAACCGGTCCACGTCCTCCTCGGCGAGCAGCCACACGTCGGCGCTGTCGGCGAGCGGGTCGGCGGACGGTACCGCGGTGTCCATGAGCACTGCCTCCATCGGTGGGTCACCAGTTGACGGGGAACGCGCGGAAGGAGAAGAGCAGGCCGTCGCGGTGCGCCGCCTCCAGCGCCGCGGCCACCTCGTCGACCTCCTCGGGGCCGGTCACCCGGCGCGTGGGGTGGAACCGCCGCAGCAGCCGCTCCAGGCAGAGCAGCAGCACCGCCGGGGAGCACAGCGGCGGGCTCAGGCTCTCCCGGCCGCGCAGGTGGAGGTGGACGACGGCCGCGGCGGCGGAGACCGTCGTGTACTGCTCGGCCAGGTCGAACAGCTCGGCCGACTGGCTGGCGGCCTTGCCGAGGGCGGAGGTGAGCTTGCGGTGCTCCTCGGCGATCCGGTCCAGTTCGCCGGCGAGCGCGTCCGCGGTCGCCGCGCCGTCCGCGAGCCGGGCCGCGTCGCGGCCGGTCGTGGCCGCCGCCTCCCGCCGCAGCTCGGCCACGGCCGCGCGCAGGGTGACCACCGGGTCGTCGACGCCGCGGCTGAACAGCTGCTGCCCGGCGGGCCGGTACGGCTCCATGGGGTGGGCCGGGTCGAAGAGCACGGCGACCCTGGCCGCGGCCTCCTCGACCAGCCCCGGCGGCGGGGTGACGGCGGAGCTGAGCAGCGGTCCGAGCTGCAGGGCGATGTTCTTCAGGTTGACCACGGTGTTGCCGTCGGCGAAACCGGCCACGCCGAAGTCGCGCCGCGCCTTCTGGAAGATCCCGTGCCGCGGGTGGTCGCGCAGCCAGTGGCGGGCGCCGAGCACCACGCCGAGCCGGCCGAGCGTCCCCTCCAGCAGGGTGGGCACGAAGTACTTGACCACCGACGACCAGATGCTGATCTGCGCCGGGGCCATCTGCAGGGCGCGCACCGCGGTGGAGGTCATGGCGTCGGCGACCAGCAGTTCGGCGTAGGACTCCGCGAGCTGCCGCCGCGAGTACGGGATCGCCGAGACCGTGGTGCCGAAGACCTCCCGGGTCGTGGCGAAGTCCAAGGTGGTGCGCAGGGCGGTGTCCACCGTGCTCAGCGCGATCAGGTTGATCAGGACGCGGGCGAACTGCCCGGCCTTCAGGGCGATCTCCAGGCCCTGCCCCTCGCGGCCGACGAGCGCGGCGGACGGCACGAAGCAGTCCCGCAGCCGCACCCCGCTCATGTCGAGGCCGCGCAGGCCGTGCAGCGGCTCGTCGGGCAGCGGTTCGCAGCTGCCCGCGGTCAGGGCGCGCTTGTCCAGGGCGAGGATCGAGTAGCCGCCGGGGCCGCCCTGGGGGGAGGTGCGGGCGAAAAGCATGACGACGTCGGCCTGGGTGGCGTTGCCGATCGTCCACTTCTCGCCGTCGAGCAGCCAGCCGCCCTCGACGGGCCGCGCGGTCAGCTCGTTGGCGAGCACGTCGCTGCCGTGCCGGCGTTCGGACAGGCCCCAGGCCATCTTGCCGCCGGAGCGGACGTGGTCGGCGAAGGACGTGCGCTGCTCGTCGCTGCCCGCGATCCACAGCGGCATGTAGGCGATGCTGGTGATCACCATCGCGGTGGCGGTGGTGGGGTCGCGGCGGGCGACCAGCCGGAACAGGTGGTAGCCGTCCTGCACGTCGACGGCCCGGCCGCCGTGCGCGGCGGGCACGATCCAGTCGTACAGGCCCCAGGAGGCCAGCAGGTCGACGAACTCGTGCGGATACGCCTCGCGTTCGTCCAGGTCGAGGACGCGGGCGTACGGCATGGGACCGGCGGGGTCGTTGGGGCTCCCCAGGTGGCGCTCCAGGTCGGCCATGAGCGCGGGCAGATCGGTCATGTCTCCTCGTCCTCCGGTCCCGGTCGGTCGCACAGCCGCACCGGCAGTGCCGTGAACAGGCGGCGTGCCGCGTCGAGTTCGGCGATCAGCCGGCCCGCCGGGGCGACGTCCCGGCCGGCGGTGCGCGGGTCGCGGCCCTCGGCCACCGTGAGGAGCAGCGCCGTCACGGCGGTGAGCCATCCGGCTCCGCCGGGCTCCGGCTCGCCGTACAGGCCGCCGCGGTCGCGGTGGAACCACCAGGTCAGGGCCGCCGTCGCGGCCGCGTGGAGCGGGCACAGCCGGTCCGCCAGGTCGAGCAGGTCGGGGGCCGTCCGCTGCCGCGGCGCGGCCGCCGCCTCCCGGAAGGTCGCGGCCAGGCCCGACTGCACCCCGGTGACCAGCGTCGCGGCGCGCGTCGCGCCCCTGCGGTGGAGCTCGGCGGCGATGGTGTCGGCGTGCGAGGCGAAGCCGAGCAGGATGTCGTCGCCCGGCCGGGCCCCCAGGTCGAGGGCGGCGGGGTCGAGGCCCGGCAGGGCGGCGCCGCCCAGGTCGAAGAGGGCGGCGAGCCTGCGCTCGCGCTCCGGTTCCGGTTCCCGGGGCGTGGCGTACGCGGGCAGGAACATCGCGACCGCCCGCAGGTTGCCCAGCACGCTGGTGTCGATGACCTCGACCATCGCGTTGTCCCGGACGGCCTTGTCGAGGACGGCGCCCGGGCCGTCGCCGTCCCGCAGCACCGCACGCGCCCCGACGAGGGCGCGGGCACGGTGCGCGCAGTCGGCGGTGAGCCGGGTGGCGACGCGCTTGACGACGGACGAGGCCAGGCCGAAGGTGCCCGGCGCGACATGGGCGTACCGTGCCGCGACGAGCGCCGTCAGGTCGGCGGCCATGAACTCCGCGGCGGCCACCGCCAGTTCCCGCGCCCCGTACGGGGTGTCCGCGACCGGCTCGCCGCCCGTGCGGTGCGCCCGCGCGAACCTCAGGGCGGTGCGCAGCGCGGTGTCGGCGGTCGCCAGGCAGCCCGCGGTGCTCATCAGCCGGACGATCTGCTGGGCCCGCATCGCCCCGGCGAGCCCGGCGCCGGCGCCGCCGACCACCGCGTCCGGCGGCACGGGCACCGCGTCGAAGGCCAGGTCCGCGAAGTCGATGCCCCGCATCCCCGTGGTGCGCCGCGCGGGCAGCCGCCGCACGCGGGCGTCGGCCAGGGTCTCCGGGCCCAGCAGCAGCGCCGTGAACGCCGCCGGGCCCCGGTCCGCGGTCCTGGCCACCACGACGGCCGCGTCGGCGCTCGCGCCGCGCCCCACGAGCCATTTGGTGCCGGTCAGCGTCATGGCGGCGGTGTCGAGGCGGCAGGTGTTCGCCAGCACGTCGCTTCCCGCGTGCTCCTCGGACAGCCCGAACGCGACGGTACGGCCCTCGCGCGCCCACGCGGCGACGGTCCTGCGCTGCTCGGGGGTGCCGGCGGCGAGCACGGTCATGACGGCGGAGATGCCGAACATGGTGGCGGGCATGACGTTCGCGTCCCGCCGGGCGGCGACGCGGACGAGGACGTGGGTGTCCTCCAGCGTGCGCAGGCTCCCGCCGAGGTCCGCGGGCAGGTAGGCGACGTGGAAGTCCTCCTCCCGCAGCCGCGCCTCCCACCGCGCCGGGTACGCCTCTTCGTCGTCACGGGCCGTCCCGGCGGCGAAGCCGTACGGGTTCCCGGGCTCCCACGGATCCCCGAGCGCGGCGTCCAGCGCCTCGGCGGCGGCGAATGGGGTCTCCGGTCCCGCGGGCGTCACGTCGCCGGGCCTTCGCGGCCGCACTGCGACGGCCGTCGACGACGGCGCGGGGCCGCCCCTCTCCGCCCCTCGGGCCGCACGCGGCCCCTGGCCGCGGTCCGCCGGAGGCCGCGCCTCGTCGTCCCGCGGCGCGTCGACCACGAGGGCCCCGCCCGGCGGTCGCGGTGCCGCGCCGGCCACCCGGCCGGAAGGCCCGCTCCCCCGACCGGACCGGCCCGGGGCCCCGGGGTGTTCCGCATCTGCAGCAGACGCCACCGGGCCGTCCGCTCCGGACCACGGCACGTCGTCGCCCGGAGCGCCGGAGGCGGTCACCTTCACGCCCGCGACGGCTCCGTCCTGCGGGGGCAGCCGGAGCCCGCGCCCCGTCCCCCGCCCGTCGGCGCGGCCGTTCCCCACCTCAGCCGACGGCGACGCCCCCGCTGGCGCCGGGCTGTCCGCCCCGGCGGCCCTGCCGCCTGCCGGGAATAACGGCCGGGCCGTCACGGCCGCACCCCCACCGCGGAGCCGGGCGCGTTCGCGTCGTCCGGCGAGGGCCGGGTCGCGATGCCCGCCGGGAAGGCGACCCCCGCCGCACGCAGGAACGCGAGCCGCTGGTGGAAGGCGGCGCCCGTCATGATCTGCCGGGCGACGTCCGCGACCCGCCGGTGCTCGGGGGCCGCCAGGTACGTCCCGCGGACCCAGGCGTTGAAGCTGCCCATCGCCGGCCCGCACCAGATCTGGTAGTCGACGGCGCGGTCGGCCTCGCCGGTCTTGGCCCAGCGCGAGGCCATGCCCAGGTACCAGCGGAAGACCAGCGCGGCGCGCCGCTTGGGGTTGCCCTCGGCGCGGGCCAGCTGGTCGGGGTCGCGCCGCCGGAAGTACGCGAGGGTCTCGTCCCACACCGTGTCCAGCGGGCGCCGGAAGACCTGCTGCTCCACCTTCTGCCGCACCGCCGCCGGGATGGCCTCGATCCCGTCGTACGTCCGGTACAGCTCGTAGAGCTGCTTGGCCCGCATCGGGAAGAACGTGCCCCGCTTGAGCACCTGGAGCTCGACGCCCATCTCGAACATGTCGGCCGCCGGCGCCATCTCGAAGTCGGCGATGCCCGCCTGGGCCAGCATCTCCTTGACGCGGGGTGAGGTGTCGGCCTCCAGGCAGGACTGGTTGACCGATCCCGTCACCACGTAGTCGGCACCCATGGCGAAGGCGGCGGCCGCCGCCTCGGGCGTGCCAATGCCGCCGGCGGCGCCCACGCGGATGCGCTCGGCGTAGCCCTCCTCCTGCTGGACGGCGTCGCGCTGCCGGATGATGACGGGCAGCAGCGCGGGCAGCGGGCGGCGGTCGGTGTGGCCGCCGGAGTCGGCCTCGACGGTGATGTCGTCGGCGAGCGGGACGCGTTCGGCGAGCCGGGCCTGCTCCTGCGTGATCGCGCCCTCGGCGACGAGCGCCCGCACCATGGCCTCGGGGGCGGGCCGCATGAACAGCTCGGCGAGTTCGGGGCGGGAGATCTTGGCGATGACCCGGTTGCCCGCGGTGACGCCGTACGGTCCGCCGGCCCGCAACCCGGCCAGCCGGTAGCGGACGAGGTGCGGGGTGAGGGCGAGGAAGGCGGAGGCCTCCACGCAGGGCACGCCGTACTTCAGGAACAGGTCGACGGCGGTGCGCTCCAGGCGCTCCTCGCTCGGGCTGTGGATGAGGTTGCAGGCGTACGGGAGGCCGGGGATCTCGTCACGGAAGCGGACCAGGGCCTTCTCCACGGCCTCCGGGAGCAGGCCCGCCGCGCCGTACGAGCCGAGGAAGCCGGCCCGGGCCATGGCGACGACCATGCCGGCGGAGGCGATGCCGTTGGCCATGGCGCCGCTCATGTAGGCGTAGCGCAGGCCGTGGGCCTTCAGGAAGGCGGCGCTGCCCAGGCGTTCGGGACCGAGCGGGGGCGCGGCGGCGACGATCTCGTGCTCGCCGGCCGGGCCGAAAACGCCGCCGGTGGCGGCGCCCAGCCCGTAGGGACCGCGCAGGACGTAGACGGGTTCGTCGAGCCGCATCAGGGCTTCGTAGACCCCGGTGTCGCCGACAGCCGGCGCCTGGGGTCCGGTCCACCGCGGCCGGTGGAGGTCGGTGGTCATGCTGCGTCTCCTGTCGCTCGCCGCTTGCTCAGGTCTGGTCGTGGTGGATCTCGATGCCGATGTCGCCCAGCCGGTAGATCCGCAGGGTCGACTTCCAGACGCTCGCGTCGCCGAGCAGCAGGATCCGGCCCGGTTCGCGGCGCACCTCCTTGACGTGCACGTCGAACTCCATGTCCGGGTCGGTGCGGAGGATCTGGCCGCGGTAGCTCCAGGTCATCTCGGCGCCGGAGGCGAGCGCGAAGCGCGGGTTCACCAGCCCGTCGGTGAGCCCGGCCTCGACGGCGTACACCTGCAGGCCCTGCAGCAGCGCCTCCACGCCCAGCGATCCGGGCATCACCGGGTCGCGGTGGAAGTGGCAGCTGAAGTACCAGTCGTCGGGGCGGATGGAGCGGTGGCCGCGCAGGTAGCCCCGGCCGTGCTCGCCGCCGCCGGGCAGGACGTCGACCCATTCGACGAGGTCGAGGTGGCCGCCGGCCAGCCGGGTCGTGCCCCGGGTGGCCTGCGCGGCGCGGTGGGCGGCCAGCTCGACGCGGCGGACGCCGGCCGGGCGGGCGGGCTGCCGGTCGAGCCAGGGCAGGACGTGCTCGCCCTTGTCGAGGCCGACCTGGTTCTCCAGGGCCTCGGCGTTGAAGTAGCCGAACAGGGACTCGCCGCGGTAGAAGACCTCGCCGTCGGTGGAGAGTTCGTACGCGTAGTTCTGCAGGATCGAGCCGGGCATCCGGTCGCTGGACAGCAGCGTCGAACGGTGCCTGATGGTCTTGCCGCGCAGGTCGACGTCCTTGACGAGGGTGGCGCGGCCGTCCAGGTTGCGGATGCTGAACTGCTCGTCCGGGAAGGGCAGCGTGGCGCCCAGGTAGTAGCCGAGGAGGATGGCGGCCTGGAGGCTGGACTCCATGTGGACGCAGTTCGGCATGTACGGGTGCCCGTTGTGCGCGTAGTACCAGGCGTCCTCCGGCGCGTCGTACTCGGTGACCATGACGGCGCCCTTCTTCAGGACGCCGCGGGTGCCCTCCAGCGCCATGACGCGGTCGACGAAGAGGAAGTCGCCGTTGGGGATGTACGGCGCGCGGCTGTCGGCGTAGACCTCGAACTCGGGGCCCATCGCGACCGCCAGGTCCCCCTTGGCGGCGTGCGCCATGTGGAACTCGTTGAGCAGCGCGGGCTCGCCGCTCGCGGGGCTGAGCCGGCCGAGGAAGTGCGGCACCGTGCCGCCGGTCTCCGGGCGGTACGGGGTGCCGGGCTTCTCCACCAGGCGGATCCCGAGGCCGGTGACCCCGATCGACGGCTTGCCGTCGCGCAGCACGACCACGTCCGCGGTGATGGCGGGACGGGGCAGCAGCGTCAGCCCGGTGACGTCGATCCGGTACTCGATGCGTTCGGTGGCCGGGGTGATCTGGCCGCGGACCTTGACCTCCGTGGTCAGGCCCTGGACGGGCTGGAAGCGGGCGTCGGGGAAGCACAGGTGCAGGCCGAGGGACATCGCGTACACCTCCAGCAGCTGCACCGCGCCTTCGGCGACCAGCGAGCCGGCGAGCACCGGGTCGTCCGGGAAGTGGCAGGTGAAGTACCAGCCGTCCCGGACAAGGTGCTTGACGGCCTCGATCCGGCCGAGGCCGTGCGCGCCGCCCTTGCGGTCCAGCACGGTGACCTCGTCGGCCATGCGCAGCCGCTCGCCGGGCAGGCGCAGGGAGGTGTTGCAGCCCTCGGGCTGCCGGTGGCCCGGCCCGAAGACGTCCGCGATCCGTCCCTCGGCGAGCGCCGCCAGGTCGGCGGCGGTCAGTGCGGTGCGGGAGGTGGGCTGCACGGGCTTGAAGGAACTCGCCCCGGAGAAGGCGCCGTCGCCCTTGGGCGGCACGGCCCTGCCCTGGATGATGCCGAGCGAGTTCTCCAGCTCGTCGTCGGTGAAGAAGCCGGCGCAGGCGTTGTTCAGCTTCAGGATCAGCTCACCGTCGGCGTAGCAGTCGTAGTGGAAGAAGAACAGCGTCGTGTCGCCCTGCCGCACGAACTGGTCGATCCAGATGTCGTAGCGCAGCGTCTGGCCGACCCGCGGCAGGTCCCCCACGAAGCTGAGGCTGCTGTCGAGCAGGCGGTAGACGCGGTCGCCGCGGTTGGTGAAGTCGATGCCGAGGTAGCTGATCAGCAGCAGGTCGCACTGGCCCGCCTCGATGGTCACGGCCGGGGGCACCTGGCCGTCCACGGCGTACCAGGCGTCGAGCGGAACGTCGTACTCGGTGCGGATGAACGAGGGCTCGAACGCCCCCGGTTCGGCCTCCAGCGCGGTGACGCGGGTGGCGAAGTGGTACGGCGGGGCGGGCAGCCGGACACGGCGGCGGTGACCGTCGATCTCGGCGAAGCGCGGGCCGAAGACGTTCCCGATCTTCCCGGTGGCGAACTCCAGGAGGTCGTGCTCGTCCCAGATCACGCCCTCCGGCTTGGGCGCGCGTACGGCGGGGGTCGCGGGCTCGGGGACGGGGACGGTCGCGGGGGTGGCGGCGGACAGCAGGGCCGCCAGCTGGTCGCGCAGGGCCCGCTGGGCGTCCAGCACCTCCCGGTGGGCCTCCAGCATCTCGCTGCGCAGCCCGCGCACGAGCGCGGCGGTGCTCTCCTGCCGGGGCGGCTGTACGGGCAGCGGCGCCCCGAAGATGGCCGGGCCCGGCGGCTCCTGCGGCTCCACGACCGGCACCGGCGGGGCGGCCGCGATGACGGTGGCGGTCACGGCGGCGGCCGGGATCATCGTGATCGGCTCCCGCTCCAGCACGAGCGCTGGTGCGGGCGGCTGTGCGGCGGGGCTGATCGACATCGCGGTGTCCCATTCCGTGGCGGATTCGGCACCCACGGCGTTCGCCGGGGCGGGGATGACGTTCCCGGCACGCACGCCGGGCTCGGACCTTCGAGCCGCCGGACCCGTCGCGCAGGAAAGCGGCGACCCGGCAGGAGTGGCCGTCCGGGACGCGTGGACGCCGGCGGCGGACCCCCCGCCCACGGGGTGCCCCGGGGCGGGGATGACGTTCGCTGCACGCCTACCGGGCCCGGCGGCCCCCGCGCCGGACGCCGGCTCCTGCGACGCCGCACCTCCCGCACCCGCCCCGAGCCCGCGCTCCGCGACAGCGGCGGCCGACACGTCCGGCCGCGCAACACCCGCACCGGGAAGGGGCGGGCGGGTGGCAGGCCCCACGACGGACCCGCGCTCCCCCGCGACGGACACCGGCGGATCGGCAGAAACCGCCATCACGGACTCGCGGCCCGCAACGGCCGGGACGGACTGACCGCCTTCCGACACCTGAGCACCGGGAAGGGGCGGGCGGATGGGAGACCCCACGACGGACCCGCGGCCCGCAACGCCGCGCATCACCAGCCCGGCCCCCGCACCCGCAGCCGCAGCCGCAACCACCGGGCCCCGCGCGGGCCGCAGCCCCGCCACCACCGGTCCCGCGCCCGCGGCCACCAGCGGCGCGACCGGCGCGCCGCCCACCGTGAAGGTGCGCAGGCCGATCGGGCGCCGGGCGGCGGACGCGGAGACGGACGCCGGGACCGCGAACGCGCCGAGGTCGACCGGGACGCCGTGGGAGGCCAGTCGGGCCACGAGGCGGGCGATGTCGCCGGCGCCGCGTGCCCCGCGCCGGTCGACGGAGACCGCCACGTGCGGCTCGTCGCCGAGCGTCTCGTGGATCCAGCGGGCGCACGTGCTGCTCGGCCCGACCTCGATGAAGCAGCGGAACCCGTCCGCGTACGCCCGCCGCACCAGCCGCGGGAAGTCGACCGTCTCCCGCAGCGTGACGGCGATGTTCGCGGCGACGGCGTCCGGGTCGAGGCCGGTCACGGGCGCGTAGTGCCGGCTGCTGTAGAGCGTCAGGCCGCCGACGTCGCCGGTCGGGTACCGGTTGAGGTCGGCGAGTTCGCCGAGGACGCCGTCGACGACCGGGCAGTGCATGACGTGGTTGGCCGGCGAGCGGGCGCTGCGGCAGTCCAGTGCGGCGATGAGCTCGGCGCACTGGCCGGGGTCGCCGGCGACCACGACCTCCTGCGGGGTGTTGACGTGGGTGACGAAGACCCGGTCGAAGCGCTCGACGGCCGCCCGTACGTCGTCGGCCGGGGCGAGCAGCACATGTGTGGCCCACACCTGCGCGTCCGGGACGTCGTCGCCGAGTCCCCACAGCTCGCGCACCGTGCGCTTGGGTCCGCGCAGCATGTCGTCGAAGAGCGGCGAGGCGCTGATCTTCGCGTCGCCGCGGGCGCTCTTGATCCAGCCGCCGGTGGCGAAGAGCATGCTGCTCTCGCCGAGGCTGTAGCCGAACGCGCCCTGCACGGGCACGCCCAGGACCTCCCGCACCAGGTCCGTCGACAGCAGCGCGTAGCTGGTGCCGGCGGCCAGCATCAGGGGGATGTCCTCGACGAGTTCGCCCTCCCGGCGCATCAGTTCGCGCCGTCCGAGGAGCTCACGGGAGCGCGGGTAGAGGGCGGCGCTGCGCAGGAGCTCCGCGGGGAGCTCGGCCTGCGCCTCGAAGCGGGGCAGCAGCCCGGGGAAGGCGCGGAAGAGGGAACGGCCCAGGCCCAGGTAGGAGTTGAAGGCGCCGGGGAAGACCAGGGCCACCTTGGCACTGCCGCCGGCGCCGATCGGCCGGGAGGTGAAGTGGCTGCCGGAGGGCGAGGTCCACTCCCCGCCCGACCGCCACACCTGCGGCAGGTCCTTGACGGCCTGGTCGATCTGCCGGGCGAGCCCGGCGGTGTCGTCGGCGACGAGGACGGCCTTGAGCCGGGCGGGGCGGTCCTCGGCGAGGGCCGCCCAGTCCCCGTCGAGCGCCGCCCGCAGCTCGCCGAGCCGTCGCAGCAGCCCCTCGATGTCGTCGGCGCCGACGGGCACGACGAGGCCGCCGCCGGAGCGGGCCCAGTCGGTCTCGGCGACCTCGCCGCGCACCCTGGCACCGGCCAGGACGACGTGGCCGTGGCTGCCCGCCGTGCCGGTGACGCTCACCGACGCCGCGCGCCGTCCGTCGCGCCGGGCCCGCAGCCAGGGGCGGGAGTCGGCGGGGAGGAAGAAGGAGGAGCCGTCCGGAGGGACGGCTCCGCCGCCCGGGGCGACCGGGAAGTAGGCGTGGTGCAGGCACAGCGCGGCCCGGATGACGGAGGCGAGCGCGGAGGCGCGGCCGGTGTCGCCGACGCAGGCGTGGACTCCGGACAGCGCGGTGCGCAGTTCGCCGCCGGCCCGGTCACGGGTCCAGACCCGGGCCAGGCCCTCGCGTTCGGCGGCGGTCGCGGCGCCCGCCTCTACGAGTTCGACGTCGGCCGGGGTGAGCCCGGCGGCGGCCAGCGCTTCCTCGGCGGCGCGGGCGACCAGTTCGGGGCGGGCCCCGGGGGTCACGTCCCCGCAGTGGTGGACGGCGACGGCCTCCACCGTGGCGTACACGGTCCGTCCCGGCGGCACCGACGCGGGCCGGGTGACGACGACGGCCCCGGCACCCTCACCGAGGACACGCAGCCCGTCCCGGACCGAGCCGGGCTCCAGCAGTTCGCGGGCGAGCGTGTTCTCGGGCCCGGCCGCGAGGTCGACGGCGCCGACGAGGACGGCCTCGACGGTCGGGTCGAGCAACAGCAACCGGGCGACGTCGAGGGCGTCGACGCCCACCGAACTGTCGGAGGAGAGGGTGAAGGAGGGGCCGGTCAGGTTCCACAGCGAGGAGACCCGGCTGGCCATGATGTTGCCGATGTAACTGAGCACCTCGTTGGGCTCGATGGAGTCGTGGACGCCGTTGCGCGCGGCCCGGGTGAGCTCGGCCAGTTGCCCGGGGGTGGGCTCCACGCCGGCCTGCGCGCACCAGTCGGCGAGCTTGCGGCCCAGTTCGTAGCGGGAGCCGTGGCCGTGCGCGCTCGGTTCCATCTCCATGCCGACGACGACGGCGACCCGGCGCGGCCCGGCGTCCCCGCCGGTGCCGGGGCGCGGCCGCTCGTACCCGGCGTCGCGCAGCGCCTCCTCGGCGACGCGCATCATCAGCAGGTGCTGCTGGTTGAAGTGGTCGAGGTCCTTGGGCGGGATCTTGTACGAGGTCGCGTCGACCTCGAACTCCTCGACGTACGCGGCCCTCGGCGCGTGCTCGCCGGCGAGCCCGGCCCGGGCCAGGGGGCCGCCCTCGACGTCCTCGAAGCCGCGCCACCGCTGTCGGGGCAGCGCGCGCACGGCGTCCAGGCCCTCGTACCCGGCACGCTCGAAGGCGTCCAGCGTGGTGAACGAGCCGAAGTGCGCGCCCATGCCGATGACGGCCAGCGGCGGCACGGGTGTCGCCGCGGAAGCGGGCTCCGGAACGCGGTCGGGCGCGGGGTCGGGG
>NZ_JARAVO010000072.1:0-38551 GCF_033792805.1 Streptomyces sp. PA03-1a | reverse complement strand
GGGCGGCGGGGGAGCCGAGCCCTCGGACCCGGTGCCGCGTGCAGGACGTGCGGCGCGGGCCCTCCCGTTCCCGCCCGGGCCGGGGGTGCCGGGGGTGGAGTCGGGGAACGGCTGGCGATGGGTCACGGTCAGGTCCTCCTCGGATGGGCGTGGGGGCGCCCGGTCAGGGGGTGCGGCCGTGCGGCGGCTGCGCGAGGCGGCGCACCGCGGCCATGGGGATGGGGAGCCAGGCCGGCCGGTGCCTGGCCTCGTAGAGCACTTCGTAGACGGCCTTGTCGGTCTCGTAGGCGCGTATGACGACGGGCTCGTCCCTCGGATCGGTCCCGGTGGCCTCCGCGTAGCCCGCGCAGAAGGCGGCGCGCTGCGTCTTGGCCCATTCGGGCGCCCCGGAGGCGGACGGGTCGTGGTGCCGGGCGGCGTAGTCGAAGGAGCGCAGCATCCCGGCGACGTCCTGCACCGGGGACGCGGGACGGCGGCGTTCGGGCAGCGGCCGCGCCGGCTCGCCCTCGAAGTCGATCAGCACCCACCCTCCGGGCCCGGTCCGCAGGGCCTGGCCGAGGTGGAGGTCGCCGTGGATGCGCTGGGCGGCCAGCGTCGTGCCGAGCGCCCCGAGTGCGGCGAGGTCGTCGAAGGCGGCCCGCAGCGCCGCGCGGTACGGCCGCAGGGCGGGCACCGCCGCGGCGGCGGCGTCCAGCCGTCCGGCCATCGCGGCGGCGAGCAGTTCGATCTGCGGACGGCGCAGGGTGCTCGTCGGCAGGGCGCGCGCCAGCGCCAGGTGGACCTCCGCGGTCGCGCGCCCCAGCGCGTGCGCCTCGCCGGAGAAGTCCGTGCCGTCCTCCACCGCCTGCAGGGCGAGTTCCCAGGCCCCGGCGGAACCGGGCAGGAAACGCTGCAGCACGCCGAGCGTGGCGGGCTCGTCGTACAGGCCCAGCGCCTCGAACCAGGCGGCGGGCGCCGCGACGCGCCGCGAACCGGCCCGCGCGAGGGCGAGCGACAGCTCCAGGTCGGGGTTGGGGCCCGGGGCGACCCGCCGGAACAGCTTGAGGATGAACGTGTCGCCGTAGATGACCGAGCTGTTGGACTGCTCCGCGGTGGACAGCCGCGGCGCCAGCCCCGCCGGGATCGCCGCGGCGGGCTCGGAGCCGAAGCGCAGGTGCCCGGTGCGGCCGGGCGCCCGCAACCGCTCCAACAGCAGGGACGTCAGACGCGGGTCGTGCAGCGCCTCGTAGATGGTGAGGCCGTCCAGGGGTCCGCCGACGGCGTGCCCGACGAGCGCCGGGGCCAGCGCGGGCGGCAGCAGCGCCCGGGTGCCGAGCAGCAACTGGTAGGTGTCGGCCGGCTTCCCGTGCCCGGTGCCCGGCATCCGCTCCTGCACGTCCTGGTGGACGTCGAGCAGAAGATGGAGCAGTCCTGGGGTGCCGAGCCGCCCGTCGGCGGGCAGCAGCTCGGTGGCCGAGACCAGCCCGAAGCCGCTGATCGGCCGCCCCTTCCCGGCGAACCACCGCTGCCGGGGCAGCCATTCCCGCAGCAACGGGCCGAGCGCGGAGAGCAGTCCCGGTGCCGGGGGCACGGTGGTCCCCGGCCGGACTGCTGAGGTGCGAAGCCACGAGGTGTCCGACATGACGTCCTTTCCTCGGGTGCCGGGCCTGCTGGTTCCCTAAGTGAAGGGGCGCGCTGCGGCGATGGTCCGACGAGTGGGACGTGTCGGACGAATATCATCCGAGCCGGTGGAGCAATTGGCGTACTTGGCGTACGAGGGACAAGGGCCCGTACAGCATCCGATTTGACGCTGGATCCGGCAGGGGGAGCCTGCCCCGGCGGCCCGGCACGAAACCGTGCCGGGCCGCCGGGTCGCCGTCACCCGGCAGGTCCGCCTACGCCACGTCGCGGCGGAGCCGGAACCAGTAGAAACCGTGACCGGCGAGGGTGAGCAGGTAGGGCCACTCGCCGATGGCCGGGAAGCGCACCCCGCCGATCAGCTCGACGGGATGCCGGCCGGTGAAGGCCCGCAGGTCGAGTTCGGTGGGCTGGGCGAAGCGCGAGAAGTTGTTCACGCACAGGACGAGGTCGTCCTTGTACTCGCGCAGGAAGGCCAGGACGGCCGGGTTGGTGGAGGGCAGCTCGGTGTACGAACCGAGTCCGAAGGCCGGGTTCTGCTTGCGGATCTC
Organism: Streptomyces sp. PA03-1a; assembly: GCF_033792805.1. Lineage (NCBI taxonomy): Bacteria > Bacillati > Actinomycetota > Actinomycetes > Kitasatosporales > Streptomycetaceae > Streptomyces > Streptomyces sp. PA03-1a. Next base: position 36,383 of record NZ_JARAVO010000072.1, on the reverse strand, counting down.
CACCATCCGGCGGGTCCAGTGCAGCAGCGAGCTCGGCGAGCTCATCTGCGCCTCGACGTTGGTGACTTGGTAGCCGTAGACCGGGTCCATGATGGTCGGCAGGTAGAGCCGGCCCGGGTCGCAGGAGGAGAAGCCCGCGTTGCGGTCCGGGGTCCACTGCATCGGCGTGCGCACCGCGTCGCGGTCACCGAGCCAGATGTTGTCGCCCATGCCGATCTCGTCGCCGTAGTAGAGGATCGGCGAGCCCGGCAGGGAGAGCAGCAGGGCGGTGAAGAGCTCGATCTGGTTGCGGTCGTTGTCCAGCAGCGGGGAGAGCCGGCGCCGGATGCCGATGTTGGCCCGCATGCGCGGGTCCTTGGCGTACTCCGCGTACATGTAGTCGCGCTCTTCGTCCGTCACCATCTCGAGCGTCAGCTCGTCGTGGTTGCGCAGGAAGATGCCCCACTGGCAGTTGTGCGGGATGGCCGGGGTCTTGGCCAGGATCTCCGAGACCGGGTAGCGGGACTCCCGGCGCACCGCCATGAAGATGCGCGGCATGACCGGGAAGTGGAAGGCCATGTGGCACTCGTCGCCGCCCTTGGCGTAGTCGCCGAAGTAGTCGACCACGTCCTCGGGCCACTGGTTGGCCTCGGCGAGCAGGACGGTGTCGGGGTAGTGGGCGTCGATCTCCTCGCGCACCATCTTCAGGAAGCCGTGGGTGCGCGGCAGGTTCTCGCAGTTGGTGCCCTCCTCCTGGTACAGGTACGGCACCGCGTCCAGCCGGAAGCCGTCGATGCCGAGGTCCAGCCAGAAGCGCAGGGCGGCCAGGATCTCCTCCTGGACCTTGGGGTTCTCGTAGTTGAGGTCCGGTTGGTGCGAGAAGAAGCGGTGCCAGTAGTACTGCTTGCGTACCGGGTCGAAGGTCCAGTTGGAGCTCTCGGTGTCGACGAAGATGATGCGGGCGTCCTGGTACTGCTTGTCGTCGTCCGCCCAGACGTAGTAGTCGCCGTAGGGGCCGTCGGGGTCCGTGCGGGACTGCTGGAACCAGTCGTGCTGGTCGCTGGTGTGGTTGACGACGAAGTCGATGATCACGCGCATACCGCGTTGGTGGGCGGCGTCCACGAACTCCACGAAGTCGGCCAGGTCCCCGAACTCCGGCAGCACGGCCGTGTAGTCCGAGACGTCGTAGCCGCCGTCGCGCAGCGGCGAGGCGAAGAACGGCGGCAGCCACAGGCAGTCGACCCCGAGCCACTGCAGGTAGTCCAGTTTGGCGGTGAGCCCTTTGAGGTCGCCGATGCCGTCGCCGTTGCTGTCCTGGAAGGACCGTACGAGCACTTCGTAGAAGACGGCCCGCTTGAACCAGTCGGGGTCCCGGTCCTTGGCCGGGGTGTCTTCGAACGTGTCAGGTACGGGTTCGTTGACGATCAAGTGGGTGACCCTCCTGTCGATGGAGTAGGTCGCAGGGTGAGGATGTGCGCGGGCGCGCGGCCCGGCTCGAGGCGCACATAGTTGTCCCTGCCCCAGTGGTAGGTCTCGCCGGTGAGCTCGTCGCGCACCGGGGTGGACTCGTGCCACGCGAGGCCGAGTTCCGGCATGTTCAACGAGACGGTCGCCTCCTGGGTGTGGTGCGGGTCCAGGTTGACGACCACCAGTACGACGTCGCTGCCGTCGCCCGAGCGCTTGGAGTACGCCAGCACCGCGTCGTTGTTCACGGGGTGGAAGCGCAGGTCGCGCAGCTGCTGGAGCGCGGGGTGGCGGCGTCGCAGCCGGTTCAGCGTGGTGAGCAGCGGAGCCAGCGAACGGCCTTCGGCCTCGGCTGCCGCCCAGTCACGGGGCTTGAGCTCGTACTTCTCCGAGTGTAGGTACTCTTCGCTTCCCTCGCGCACCGGCGCGTTCTCGCAGAGCTCATATCCGGCGTACACCCCCCATGTGGGGGAAAGGGTCGCGGCGAGTACCGCGCGCGCCTCGAACGCCGGGCGGCCGCCGCGCTGCAGGTAGGCGTGGAGGATGTCCGGGGTGTTGACGAAGAAGTTGGGCCGCATGTAGGCCGCGGCCTCACCGGACAGTTCCGTCAGGTACTCCGTCAGTTCCTGCTTGCCGTTGCGCCAGGTGAAGTAGGTGTACGACTGCTGGAAGCCGATCTGGGCCAGTGTGTGCATCATGGCCGGACGGGTGAACGCCTCCGCCAGGAAGATGACGTCGGGGTCGGTGCGGTTGATGTCGGCGATGACCTTCTCCCAGAAGACCACCGGTTTGGTGTGCGGGTTGTCGACCCGGAAGATCCGCACCCCGTGGTCCATCCAGTGCCGCAGCACCCGCTCGGTCTCCTGCACGATGCCGCTGAAGTCGGCGTCGAAGGCGATCGGGTAGATGTCCTGGTACTTCTTCGGCGGGTTCTCGGCGTACGCGATCGAGCCGTCCGCCCGGGTGGTGAACCACTCGGGGTGCTTGCCGACCCACGGGTGGTCCGGCGAGCACTGCAGCGCGAAGTCCAGCGCGATCTCCAGGCGCAGCTCACGGGCCCGCTCCACGAAGAAGTCGAAGTCCTCGATCGTCCCGAGGTCCGGGTGCACGGCGTCGTGGCCGCCCTCCGCGGAGCCGATCGCCCAGGGCGAGCCCACGTCGTGCGGGCCGGGGTCGAGCGTGTTGTCGGGCCCTTTGCGGAACGCTGCGCCGATCGGGTGGACGGGCGGCAGGTAGACCACGTCGAAGCCCATCGCGGCGATCGCCGGCAGTCGCTCGGCCGCCGTGCGGAAGGTCCCGGACCTCGGTGGCCGGCGGCCCGTGGGGTCCACCACGGCGCCTTCGGACCGGGGGAACATCTCGTACCAGGACCCGAACAGCGCCCGCTGCCGCTCCACCTGGAGGGCCGCCGGCCGCGAGGCGCTCACCAGGTCGCGCAGCGGGTGCCGGTCGAGCACCGCCACCACGTCCGGTGCGAGGGCGGCGGTGTGCCGCTCGGCGGCCGTACGGGAGGTGTCGCGCAGGGCGTCGACCGCGGCCAGCACCACGGCCCGGCCGTCCTTCTTCGGTACCCCGGCCGCCGCGCGCTCGTGCAGCTCGGCCCCCTCGGCGAGGACCAGTTCGGTGTCGATGCCGGCGGGGACCTTGATGCCCGCGTGGTGCCGCCAGGTGGCCACCGGATCGCTCCAGGCCTCCACCGTGTACGTCCAGCGGCCCTCCGCGGTGGGCGTCACCTCGGCGCCCCACCGGTCGGTGCCGGGGGCGAGTTCGCGCATGGGGATCCGTGGCCCGGAGCGTCCCGCGGGGCTGCGCAGGACCACGTTCGCCGCCACCGCGTCATGTCCCTCCCGGAACACCGTGGCGGTGACCTGGAAGGTTTCGCCGACCACGGCCTTGGCGGGGCGGCGGCCGCAGTCGACCAGCGGGCGGACGTCCAGGACGGGGATGCGACCGATCATTGCGCCTCACCAGTTTGTGCGGGTGGCCGGACGGGTACCTTCCGCTCTTTTTATCTGCTCCTTGGGATGCCTGCCTGTGGGCATGACCGCTCCTGTCCGCGTTCACTCGGGTGGGCGGATACGAGTTGTGGTGTGGGAGGGTTCGGCGCCGCGTCGCGCAAGGGTGAGCCTGCCCATTGGATGACGGTCGAATACTCCCCGGGAAGGGGTACTGGCGCGTAAGTTGCGCGCCGGGCGGCCCCGGAGGCGCCCGGACGCAGACAACCGGCCACCGTCCGGCGCCCCGGCGCGCGCGGCCGCCGGGGCGCCGGGTCCCGCCCGTGCCCCGGTCCTGGCCGCCGGTCGTAGCTCCCGCGGTGCGCCCCGGCCCGGGGGTCGTGCTGCGGCTGTCGTAGGCGCCGCCCGACACGCTGACGAGGCGTCCGCCGGGCCGCGCGCGGGTGCGTCGGGACGCCCGGCGCGTCCTGGTGCGCCAGGCTACGGGTGCCGCGCGGCGGCGCCGGGCCGAGGGGTGTTGGGGCCCCGGTTGTCACCACCGCACCGAAAGATGCCGCTACCGTCGGAGATGTGAAGGCTATTCGTCGATTCACCGTGCGAACCGTCCTGCCCGAACCACTACGTCCTCTGGGGGAGCTCGCGCAGAATCTGCGCTGGTCCTGGCACAACGAGACCCGTGAGCTGTTCCAGTCCGTCGACCCCGAGGGCTGGAGAGCGGCGGCCGGCGACCCGGTGCGGCTGCTCGGCGCGGTCTCGAAGGACCGGCTGAACGCCCTCGCCAAGGACCGCAGGTTCCTCCGCCGGCTCGGCACCGCCGTCGAGGACCTCCACGACTACCTCGGCAACCCGCGCTGGTACCAGGGCGCCGCCGAGGCCGGGGAACTCCCCGCCGCCATCGCCTACTTCTCGCCCGAGTTCGGCATCACCGCGGCGCTGCCGCAGTACTCCGGCGGCCTCGGCATCCTGGCCGGCGACCACCTCAAGGCCGCCAGCGACCTGGGCGTGCCGTTGATCGGCGTCGGTCTGCTCTACCGGCACGGCTACTTCCGCCAGTCCCTGTCCCGGGACGGCTGGCAGCAGGAGCACTACCCCGTGCTCGACCCCAACGAGCTGCCGCTGTCGCTGCTGCGGGACGAGGACGGCGGCCCCGTCCTGATCGCCCTGGACCTCCCCGGCGGGCGCAGCCTGCGCGCCCACGTGTGGCTGGCCCGGGTCGGCCGGGTCCCGCTGCTGCTGCTCGACTCCGACGTCGAGGAGAACCACCTCAACGAACGGGACGTCACCGACCGCCTCTACGGCGGCGGCAGCGAGCACCGGCTGCTCCAGGAGATGCTGCTCGGCATCGGCGGCGTCCGTGCCGTGCGCACCTACTGCGCGCTGACCGGGCACCCGGCGCCCGAGGTCTTCCACACCAACGAGGGGCACGCGGGCTTCCTCGGCCTGGAACGCATCCGCGAGCTCGCGGCCGACGGAGAAGGGCTGGATTTCGACTCCGCCCTGGAGGCCGTGCGGGCCGGCACGGTCTTCACCACCCACACCCCCGTACCGGCCGGCATCGACCGCTTCGACCGCGAGCTGCTCGCCCGGCACCTGGGCGACGACGGCGAGCTGCGCGGCGTCGACGTCCAGCGGGTGCTGGAGCTGGGGATGGAGACCTACCCCGGCGGCGACCCCAACGTCTTCAACATGGCCGTGATGGGGCTGCGGCTGGCGCAGCGCGCCAACGGCGTGTCCACCCTGCACGGCGGTGTCAGCCGCGAGATGTTCGCCGGGCTGTGGCCGGGCTTCGACCCGGAGGAGGTGCCGATCACCTCCATCACCAACGGCGTGCACGCCCCCACCTGGGTCGCGCCCGAGGTGTTCCGGCTCGGCGCCCGGCAGGCCGGCGTCCAGAACGCCGAGGACGCGATGACCACCGGGCTCGCCGACACCTGGGAGAGCGTCTTCCGCATCCCCGACGCCGCGATCTGGGAGCTCCGCCGGGAGCTGCGCGAACAACTGGTGCGGGAGGTGCGCCGCAGGGTGCGCGCCTCCTGGCGGCAGCGTGGCGCCGGCTCGGCCGAGCTGGGCTGGGTCGACGACGTCCTCGACCCGGACGTGCTGACCATCGGCTTCGCGCGCCGGGTCCCGTCGTACAAGCGGCTCACCTTGATGCTGCGCGACCAGGACCGGCTGATGGAGCTGCTGCTGCACCCGACCCGGCCGATCCAGATCGTCGTCGCGGGCAAGGCGCACCCGGCCGACGACAGCGGCAAGCGGCTGGTGCAGGAGCTGGTGCGCTTCGCCGACGACCCCAGGGTGCGGCACCGCATCGTCTTCCTGCCGGACTACGACATGGCCATGGCCCAGCACCTCTACCCCGGGTGCGACGTCTGGCTCAACAACCCGTTGCGGCCGCTGGAGGCCTGCGGCACCTCCGGCATGAAGGCCGCCCTGAACGGCTGCCTCAACCTGTCCGTCCTGGACGGCTGGTGGGACGAGTGGTTCGACGGCAACAACGGGTGGGCGATCCCCACCGCGGACGGCTTCGGCGCGGCCGGCGACCCCGACCGCCGCGACGACATCGAGGCGGCCGCCCTCTACGACCTGGTCGAGAACCAGGTCGCGCCCCGGTTCTACGACCGCGGCACGCACGGTCTGCCGGTCCGCTGGATCGAGATGGTCCGGCACACCCTGAGCACCCTGGGGCCGAAGGTGCTCGCCGGGCGCATGGTCCGCGAGTACGTGACCCGGCTGTACGCGCCCGCCGCCCGCGCCCACCGCCTCGCGGGCGGCGGGGAGTCCGTCGAACTCGCCGCGTGGAAGCGGCGGGTGCGGGAGCAGTGGCCGCTGGTCGCGGTCGACCACGTGGAGACCGGTGCCTCGGTCGGCGGCTCCCCGGAGCTCGGGACCACGCTCACCCTGCGCGTCCAGGTGGCCCTCGGCGGCCTGGAGCCCGGGGACGTGGACGTCCAGGTGGTGTCCGGGCGCGTCGACGACTCCGACCGGATCGCCGATCCGACCGTGGTCTCCCTCAAACCGGGCGGGCGGCCGGACCTGGAGGGCCGCTGGCTCTACGAGGGCCCGCTCACCCTCGACCGCACCGGCCCCTTCGGCTACACCGTCCGCGTGCTGCCGATGCACCGGCTGCTCGCCTCGGTCGCCGAGCTCGGGCTGATCGCGGTGCCGCCCGAGGCGACGGGGATGACGGCCGGCGTGCTGCGCTGAGCCGGACGCCCCGGAAGCGGGAACGGGACCGGGCCCCGGCCGTCGTTGACGACGGCCGGGGCCCGGCGTGTGCGGTCAGCCGACGGGGATCAGCTGCTGGTGTTCACCGCGGTGTCGTCGACCACGAAGCTCGTCTGCAGCGAGGAGTCCTCGGTGCCGGTGAACTTCAGGGTGACGGTGGAGCCTGCGAAGGAGTTCAGGCTGAATGACTTCTGGGTGTAGCCCGAGGCCTTGTTGAGGTTGGAGTAGGTGGCCAGGGTGGTCGACCCGGCCGTGACGGTCAGCTTGTCGTACTGGGTGCTGGTGGTCGTCTCGGCGGAGTCGATGTGCAGCCAGAAGGTGAAGGTCGCCTTGCAGCCGGCCGGGATCGTCACCGACTGGGTGAGCGTGTCGGTGTGCGTCGAGCCGTAGCCGTCCAGCCACGCCTTGTACGAACCGCCGTGGGCGGCCTGGCTGCTGGAGTTGGTGATCACACCGCTGGTGGCCGTCCAGGAGGCGCTGCCGGACTCGAAGCCCGGGTTGCCGAGCAGCTGGCTGGAGGCGCAGCTACCGGGGGTGGTGACGGTCCAGGTGAAGGAGGCGGTGCCGGTCTTGGACGCGGAGTCGGTGACCGTGACCGTGGTGTTGTACGTGCCCGCGGCGGACGGGGTGCCGGAGATCAGGCCCGTGGAGGCGTTGATCGACAGACCGGTGGGCAGGCCGCTCGCGGCGTAGCTCAGTGCGCCGCTGTTGGTGCTGCTGGCCTGGATCTGCAGGCTGGCGGCGGTGCCGACGGTGCTGCTCTGGTTGCCCGGGTTGGTGACCGTGACGCCCGAGACGGGCGCGTGGCTGCCGACACCGATGCCCGCGAAGGCGTTCTGCACGCCCGCGTACTGGGCGGAGCCGGCGCCGTACAGGGCCGTCGCGGCGTTCAGGGCGGCGGTGCGGGCGGCCGCGTAGTTGGTGCTGCTCGTCATGTACGTGCTCAGCGCCTTGTACCAGATCTGCAGCGCGGCGGCGCGGCCGATGCCGGCGACGGCGATGCCGTCGGCGGTCGGGCTGTTGTAGCTGACCCCGTTGATGACCTTGGCGCCGCTGCCCTCGGAGAGCAGGTAGAACATGTGGTTCGCCGGGCCCGAGGAGTAGTGGACGTCCAGGTTGCCGATGCCGGAGTACCAGTTGTCCGGCGAGGTGCCGTCGCGGGACGGTTTGTCCTGGTACCGCAGCGGGGTGCCGTCGCCGTTGATGTTGATCTCTTCACCGATGAGGTAGTCACCGATGTCGTTGCTGTTGTTGGCGTAGAACTCGACGCCCGTGCCGAAGATGTCGGAGGTCGCCTCGTTCAGGCCGCCGGACTCGCCCGAGTAGGTGAGGTTCGCGGTGGCGGAGGTGACGCCGTGGCTCATCTCGTGGCCCGCGACGTCCAGCGAGGTCAGCGCGTGGGTGTTGCCCGAGCCGTCGCCGTAGGTCATGCAGAAGCAGCTGTCGTCCCAGAAGGCGTTGACGTAGCCGCTGCTGTAGTGGACCCGCGAGTACGCGGCGACACCGTCGTTGCGGATGCCGCTGCGGCCGAAGGTGTTCTTGTAGAAGTCCCAGGTCGTCTGGGCGCCGTAGGCGGCGTCGGCACCCGCGGTCTGGGTGTTGGAGCCGGTGCCGTCGCCCCAGACGTCGTCGGCGTCGGTGAACAGCGTCCCGGTGCCGGAGGTGCCGCGGTTGAGGTTGTACGTCTTGTGGCCGCCGCGGGTCGTGTCGTACAGCTGGTACGTCGAGCCGGACAGCGTCGTGGTCAGCGACACCTGGCCGCTGTACTGGGTGTTGCCGGTGCCGGTCTTGATGTCCTGGTACCGGTAGAGCTCCTTGCCGGTCACGGCGTCGGTGACGACGTGCAGCCGGCTCGGCGTGCCGTCGTCCTGCAGGCCGCTCACGACGGTCTCCCAGGCGAGCTTCGGCGTGCCCTGGCCGGCCCAGATCACCTTGCGGGCGTCGTCGGCCGCGGGCGCCTGGGCCTTCAGCGTCTTGGCGGTCTTCAGCGCGGCGGTCGTCGCGGCGGACTCGGCGACCTTCGGCGTCGTCGAGGCGACCGTGATCCTCTGGTTCGTGTTGAACGTCGTGCCGACCGTTCCCGTGCCCTTGGCCGGCGTGTGCACCACGAGGTCGCCGCCGAGCACCGGGAGCCCGGCGTAGGTGCGCTCGTAGCGGGTGTGCAGCGTGCCGTCGGCGTCCTTGACGACGTCCTTGACGACCAGCTTCTCCTTGCTGCCCAGACCCAGCGACTGCGCCGTGACGGCCGTGCGGTCGCTCGCGCTCTTGATGAGCGCGGTGCGCTGGGCGGGGGTGAGCTTCGCCTCGAGGGCTCCGGTGCGGAGCTGGCTCGTGTGGGGGGCGGCGTTCGCCGTGGCGGAGGTGGCCGGTATGCCGACGGCGATGAACGCGGCGGTGGCGACCACACTGGCGGCCGCGACTGCCTTGCGGGGGGATCGTCTCACTCGGACTCCTACTGCGTCGGCCGCGGTTGGCGGCCGGGGACAGCCGGGCAGACGGGGTGTGCTGCCCGGGCGGAACTAGCCGTGCGGGTGGGACGTGCGGAGTTCGGCCGGTGCGTCAGCACGAAGCGGTGCGGTGTGTGGGCGTACTGACGGCCGACGGGGGGAAGAGTGCCACTGTTCATGGCTTGGTGTCATGTACGTGGCGAGAAGTTGGCCGAATTCGTCCTTTGAGGGGGACGTCGGGTTCGCATTCCGGACAGGGCGGGGCGAAGCGTGCCGGAAAGCGGCCGGGGCGTGCGGGGCCGGCCGGCCTCGCACGCCCTGGAAGGAGCCGGTGGCTCAGACGAGGCTGTCGCGCCAGGCCTGGTGCAGATCGGCGAAGCGGCCCGCGCCGGAGACGAGTTCGGCCGGGGTGCCGTCCTCCACGACGCGGCCCTGGTCCATCACCAGCACCCGGTCCGCGATCTCCACCGTCGACAGCCGGTGGGCGATGATCACGGCGGTGCGGCCGCGCAGCACCTCGCGCATCGCCTGCTGCACCGCGCGCTCGCCCGGGACGTCCAGCGAGGAGGTCGCCTCGTCCAGGATGAGCACGGCCGGGTCGGCGAGCAGGGCGCGGGCGAAGGCCACCAACTGGCGCTGGCCCGCCGAGATGCGGCCGCCGCGCTTGCGGACGTCGGTGTCGTAGCCCTCGGGCAGCGCCGCGATGAAGTCATGGGCGCCGATCGCCCTGGCCGCGCCCTCGATCTCCTCACGGGTGGCCTCCGGGCGGCCGATGGAGATGTTCTCGGCGACCGTGCCGGAGAAGAGGAACGCCTCCTGGGTCACCATCACCACCCCGCGGCGCAGCTCCGGCAGGGCCAGCTCGCGCAGGTCCACCCCGTCCAGGGTGACCCGGCCGTCGGTCGGGTCGTAGAACCGGGCCAGCAGCTTGGCCAGCGTCGACTTGCCCGCGCCGGTGGCGCCGACCACCGCGACCGTCTGCCCGGCGGGCAGCCGCAGGTCGAAGCGGGGCAGCACCTCGCCGCCCGTGCGGTAGGCGAAGCGGACCCCCTCGAAGGCGACCTCGCGGCCCGGGATGTCCGCCTGCGTGGCCGGTAGCGCCCGCGGTGCCTGCGGCTCGGGCACCGTCGGCCGCTGGGCCAGCAGCCCGGCGATCTTCTCCAGCGAGGCGGCCGCCGACTGGTAGGAGTTGAGGAACATGCCGAGCGGGTCGATCGGCGCGTACAGCCGCCGCAGGTAGAGCACGAAGGCGGCGAGCACGCCCAGCGCGAGCGAGCCGGAGGCGACGCGGTACGCGCCCCACAGCACCACCAGCGCCACCGAGGTGTTGGCGATCAGCCAGGAACTCACGGTGAAGCGGCCCATCTCCAGGATCGCGTCACCGTTGGCCTGCCGGTGGGCGGCGTTGAGCTCGTCGAACGCCTCGTCGTTCGCCTCCTCGCGGCGGAAGGCCTGTACGGGCCGGATGCCGTTCATCGTCTCGGTGAAGCGCACGATGACGGAGGCGATCGCCGCGGAGCGGCGTGTGTAGACCGTGGCCGACCGGCGCCGGAAGATCCGGACGGTCACCACCAGCGGCACCGCGGTGGCGAGCGCGAACAGGCCGAGCCCCCAGTCCAGCCACAGCAGGACCGCCGAGATGTAGAGCACCGACAACCCGACGTTCAGCAGCTCCTGGAGGCCCTCGGTCAGCAGCTCCCGGATCGACTCCACGTCGGAGGTGGCGCGGGCGATGATCCGGCCCGAGGTGTAGCGCTCGTGGAAGTCCAGGCCGAGCGCCTGGGCGTGCCGGAAGATCCGGCCGCGCAGGTCGACCAGCACGTCCTGGCAGACCCGGCCGGCCTGCCGGACGAACGTCCGCTGCAGGAGACCGCCGGCGACGGCGCAGCCGATGTAGCCGACCGCTACCGCGATCAGCGGGCCGTGGTCGTCGCGGCGCAGCGCCGGGATGGCCCGGTCGATGGCCACCGCGACGATGAGCGGGCCCGCCTGCACGGCCGCCTGCTGCAGCAGCAGCACCACGGCCGCCAGCCACACGCGCCGCCGGTGCGGCCCGACCAGTTCCCGCAGCAGGGCGCGTGACGCCCCCTCGGGCGCCGGGAGCCGGTCCCGGTCGAAGAGGTCGTCCTCCCGGGCTTGCCGGGCCTCCCGGGCCTCCTCGGTCTCCCGGTGCCCCGCCGGTTCCCCGTCGGCCGACTGTTCGGCAGGCTGCGACTCCGCGACGGAGGTCATCGGGTGCTGCTCCCTTCGAATTGCGGACGGTCCGGCGCGGCGGGCGCGCTCCCGTCCTGGCCGGACATCAGGCGGCGGTAGACCGCGGAGGAGGACAGGAGCTCCTGGTGGGTGCCGACCGCGGTGACCCGGCCCTCCGACAGCAGCGCCACCCGGTCGGCGAGCATCACCGTGGAGGGGCGGTGGGCGACCACCAGCGCCGTCGTGGTGGCCAGCACCTGGCGCAGGGCCGCCTCGACGAGGGCCTCGGTGTGCACGTCGAGCGCGGACAGGGGGTCGTCCAGCACCAGGAAGCGGGGGCGGCCGACGACCGCGCGGGCCAGTGCGAGCCGCTGCCGCTGACCGCCGGACAGGCTCAGGCCCTGCTCTCCCACCTGGGTGTCCACACCCTGCGGCAGCTTGTGGACGAAGTCGCACTGGGCGATCTCCAGCGCCCGCAGCAGGTCCGTCTCGCCTGCGTCGGGAGCGCCCATGAGCACGTTCTCCCGCACGCTGGCGGAGAACAGGGTCGGTTCCTCGAAGGCCGTCGCGACCAGGGAGCGCAGCGCGGACCGGGTGAGCTGCGCGGCGTCGGTGCCGTCCAGCGTGATGCGGCCGCCGGTCGGCTCGTACAGCCGCGGGATGAGCGAGGTCAGGCTCGTCTTGCCGCTGCCCGTCGCGCCGACCAGCGCCACGGTCTCGCCGCTGCGGATGTGCAGGTCGATCCCGGTGAGCAGGTCGGGGCTGCCCTCGGGGGCGTCGGGGTAGCGGAAGCGCACGGCGCTGAAGCGGATGCCGTCGGCGGGCCGCCCGTCCTCGCCGTCGACCGGGCCGGTCCCCGTCCCCGAGCCGGTCTCCGGCGGGATCTCGGTGTCCAGGACCTCGAAGACGCGGTCGGCGGCGGTGGCCGCCTCGTTGCTGAAGGAGAGCAGCCAGCCCAGCGACTCCACCGGCCAGCGCAGCGCGAGCGCCGTGGACAGGAAGGCGACCAGCGTGCCCGCCGACAGGTCGCCGTCGGCGACCTGCACCGCGCCCAGGACCAGCGCCGCGCCCAGCGCCACGTCCGGCAGCGCGGTGATCACCATCCACAGGTCCGCCAGCAGCCCGGCCTTGCGCAGCTCGGTGCCGCGCAGTTCGCGCGACTGCCGGCGGAAGGCGTCGGCCTGGCTGCGGTGCCGGCCGAAGGCCTTGATGATGCGGATGCCGAGCACCGACTCCTCGACCAGCGTGGTCAGGTCGCCGACCTGGTCCTGCGCGGTGCGGGAGGCGACCTGGTAGCGCGCCTCGAAGTACGAGCAGAGGATCACCAGCGGCACGACCGGGCCCAGCAGGATCAGCCCCAGCGACCAGCGCTGCACGAACAGGATGCCGAAGCCCGCCGCGATGGTGGCCGTGTTGACCGCCAGGAAGACCATCGGGAAGGTCAGGAACATCCGCAGGATCTGCAGGTCGTTCGTGGCCCGTGAGAGCAGCTGGCCCGAACCCCACCGGTCGTGGAAGGACACCGGCAGGCGCTGCAGCCTCCGGTACAGCTCGGCCCGCATCCCGGCCTCCAGCGCGGCCATGGGGCGCGCCACCAGCCAGCGCCGTACGCCGAAGAGCCCGGCCTCCAGGAGACCGAGCAGCAGCACCAGCCCGCCGCCGAGCCACACCCCTGACGGCTCGTGGTCGGCGACCGGGCCGTCCACGATCCACTTCAGGACCAGCGGGATCAGCAGCGCCAGGCACGACGCGACCACGGCCACGCCCGCGGAACCGAACAGCCGGTGGCTGATCGGCTTCACGTACGGCCACAGGCGCAGCAGTGAGCGCACGGCGGATCGGGAACGTTCGGGCTCGGGTTGGTTGGTTGGCTCAGGCATCGTTTCAGAGACTACGTGCGACCACCGACAACCCTCATCCGGATTTTCGGCCGAGGTCGCGCACGGCGGGCACCGCCAGCAGCGCCACGCACACCAGCAGGGTCACCGCACCACCGGCCACCAGCACCGGGCGCGCCCCGAAGACACCCGCCGCCGGCCCCGCGAGGGCCTGCCCGACGGGCAGCATGGCGACCGAGCCGGCGACCTCGTACGCGTGGATGCGGTTGAGGATCTCGCCGGGCACCTGGGTCTGGACGCTGGTGGCCCACATCACACTCCAGAACGCCCAGGCCGTCCCGGCGACCAGCACCGCCGCCGCGACCGCCGGCACCGGCAGCCCGGCGCCGACCGCGGCCGGGTAGAGCGCGAAGCCGAACAGCGCCACGGCCCCGCCCCGCAGCGGCCGGGCCGGCCGCAGCCGTATCGCCAGCAGCCCGCCGAGCGCGGTGCCCGCCCCCAGGGCGGAGGAGACCAGGCCGTACGCCTTCGGGCCGTGCGCCGGCAGGATCTCGCCGGCCGCCAGCGGGGTGACCGGGCCCATGACGAGGATCATGAAGCCCATCCAGATGACGATCACCGACCACATCCAGGTGCGGGCCCGGAACTCCCGCCACCCCTCGACCAGGTCGGCCCGGAAGCTGCTGCGCCGGGCGGCGTCCTGCGGCTCCCGCGCGGTCCGGGCCGGCAGCCGGAGGAGCAGCAGGCAGAGGGCGCTCACCGCGTACGTGGCGGCGTGCGCGGCGAACACACCGCCCGCCGAGGTGAAGGCCACCAGCACGCCGGCGAGCGCCGGGCCGGCCAGCGCCATCAGCGACTCGGCGGTGCGGACCACCCCGTTGGCCTCCTGGACGTCCCGTGCCACCTGGGGCACCGTGCTGGCCACCCCTGGCTGGAACATGGCGCCCGCCACGCCGTTGACGGCGCCGATCAGGCAGATCTGCCAGAGCACGACGTGCCCCGAGAAGAAGAGCCAGGCGGCCAGGGACTGCGTGCCGACCCGCACCAGGTCGGCGCCGATCATCAGGCCGCGGGCGCTGAACCGGTCGGCGAACACGCCGCCGAGGACGACCAGCCCGGCGAAGCAGGCGGTGAAGGAGGCCATGGCGTAGCCGATGTCGCCGGCGCCGTAACCGTGCTGGAGCAGCCCGGCCGACAGGGCGACGGGCAGCATCGAGTCGCCGAGCATGGCGACGCTGCGGGCGGTGAAGTACAGGCTGAACCCCCGTGACCACAGGCGGTCCCGGGGGGTGGCCGGCAGGGCGTGGCCGGAGGCGCACGGCGGCGAGGGCGGGGGTGCGGAGGTCACGGACGACCAGTGTGGACTGGACCAATCGGCCGAGTCCACACCTTTGCCGCCGCGTCTCGTCCCTCAGACGGCGCGCAGCAGCAGCACCGTCCTCCCCGGCACGGTCAGCGCCTTCCCGCCGCGGTGCCGGCTGCCCGGTGCTTCCGTCTGGTCCTCACGGGAGGTGTCGAGCAGCAGCTCGTACTCCCGGGCCCACGGCCCGCCCGGCAGCGTGAAGCGGACCGGGCGGTGCGAGGCGTGGAAGACCGCCAGGAAGCTGTCGTCGGTGACCGGGCGGCCGCGCGCGTCGCGGTGCGGGATGTCGGCGCCCGACAGGTACATCCCGAGCGTGGACGTGGGGCTGTACCAGTCGCCGTCGGTCATCTCCCGGCCCTGCGCGGTGAACCAGGCCAGGTCCCGCAGGCCCTCGGCGGACTGCGGCCGGCCGGAGAAGAAGGCCCTCCTGCGCAGCACGGGGTGGGCGCGACGCAACGCGATCAGCCGGGCCGTCAGCTCGCGCAGCGAGGCCCAGTCCGGATCCTGCGGCAGCGACCAGTCCAGCCAGCTGATCTCGTTGTCCTGGCAGTACGCGTTGTTGTTGCCGCCCTGGGTGCGGCCCGTCTCGTCACCGGCCACCAGCATCGGCACGCCGGTCGACAGCAGCAGCGTCGAGAGCATGTTGCGCAGCTGACGGCGGCGCAGCCCGCCCACGGCCGGGTCGTCGGTCTCGCCCTCGTGCCCGCAGTTCCAGGCGCGGTTGTCGTTGGTGCCATCGCGGTTGTCCTCGCCGTTGGCCTCGTTGTGCTTGCGCTCGTAGCTCACCAGGTCGCGCAGGGTGAAGCCGTCGTGCGCGGTGATGAAGTTGACCGAGGCGTACGGACGGCGCCCGCCCCAGGCGTACAGGTCGCTGGAGCCGGACAGCCGGTAGCCCAGGTCGCGCACGTCGTGCTGGGTGCCGCGCCAGAAGTCCCGGACGGTGTCGCGGTAGCGGTCGTTCCACTCCGTCCACAGCGGCGGGAAGGCGCCGACCTGGTAACCGCCGGAGCCGACGTCCCAGGGCTCGGCGATGAGCTTGACCCGGCGCAGCACCGGGTCCTGGGCGATGACGGCGAGGAAGGGGGAGAGCATGTCGACGTCGTGCATCGACCGGGCGAGCGCCGCGGCGAGGTCGAAGCGGAAGCCGTCGACGCCCATCTCGGTCACCCAGTAGCGCAGGGAGTCGGTGATCAGCCGGAGCACCTGGGGCTGGACGACGTGGAGGGTGTTGCCGCAGCCGGTGTAGTCGGCGTAGCGGCGCGCGTCGCCCGGCAGCCGGTAGTAGCCGCGGTTGTCGATGCCGCGCAGGGAGAGGGTGGGCCCGAACTCGCTCCCCTCGGCGGTGTGGTTGTACACGACGTCGAGGATCACCTCCAGCCCCGCGTCGTGCAGGGCGCGCACCATCCGCTTGAACTCGCCCACCTGCTGTCCGCGGGTGCCGGTGGCGGCGTAGCCGGCGTGCGGGGCGAAGTAGCCGATCGAGTTGTAGCCCCAGTAGTTGCGCAGGCCCCGGCGCAGCAGGTGGTCCTCGTGCGCGAACTGGTGCACCGGCAGCAGTTCGACGGCGGTCACGCCGAGGCCGGTGAGGTACTCGATCGCCGCCGGGTGCGCCAGCCCGGCGTAGGTGCCGCGCAGTTCGGGCGGGATGCCGGGGTGGCGCATGGTGAAGCCGCGCACGTGCAGTTCGTAGATGACCGAGTCGGCCCAGGGCGTCTTGGGCCTGCGGTCGTCCGTCCAGGGGTCGTCGTCGTCCACCACGACGCCCTTGGGCACGTACGGGGCCGAGTCGCGGTTGTCCCGCACGGTGTCGGCGACCTCCTGCTCCGGCCAGTCGCGGACGTGGCCGTACACCTCGGGGGGCAGCGTGAAGTCGCCGTCGACCGCCCGCGCGTACGGGTCCAGCAGCAGCTTGGCCGGGTTCCAGCGGGCACCGGTCCACGGGTCCCAGCGGCCGCCGACCCGGTAGCCGTACCGGTGGCCGGCCAGGACCCCGGGCACGAAGCCGTGCCAGATCTCATGGGTCAGCTCGGTCAGGGGGACCCGGGTCTCGGCCCCCTCGTCGTCGAACAGGCACAGCTCCACCGACTCGGCGCCGCCCGCCCACAGGGCGAAGTTGGTGCCCGGGCGTCCGTCGGGGCCGGTGTGGAAGCGTGCCCCCAGGGGCTGCGGGCTGCCCGGCCACACCAGCGTGTCCCCGGCCCCGGCGGGCCCCGGCACGGCCGGCGCGGTCTCCGGGCGCGGCAGCGGCACGGCCACGGGGGCGGTCCGGTGGCCGTTCGGGCGCAGCTTTCCGGCCCGGTCGACCGATTCGTCCTCGCGCGTCTCCGACACGTGCTCGCCTCCTGCGGCTCGGGGGACGCCGGACCCGGCCGGCGCCGGCCGTGCCCGTGCGCGGCGCGGTGTCCCTCCGCGCGCGCGTCGCGCCCTCCCGCTTTACCTTCCCGTTCACCCTGCGGCGTCACACGCGTGATCGATCGGACGCGTCGCAGACGTTTCCCCGGGGCCGTCCGGTCGTTGACCGAGCGTGACGACTGCGGTGCGGCGCGCTCTGCGCGCGGGGGCGGGGCTTGCCACCGCCATGTGGCTGGCGGGGATGCTGACGGCGTGCGGGCTCGGGTTCGGGCCGGCGGACAGCGGTGCGGTGGCCGACGACACCCCGAAGGTGTCCGAGGCGAGGATCAGGATCACTCCGGGGGACGGTGCCCGTGACGTGGAGGCGGACGACCCGCTGACGGTCGAGGCCGAGGACGGCCTGCTCACCTCCGTGCACGTCGAGGACGGGGAGGGGGAGGTGGTCGAGGGCGTGTTCACCGCCGACCGTTCCCGCTGGCACGCCCGGTCCAGGCTGTCGCTGTCGGAGAAGTACACGGTGGACGCCGTCGCCGAGGACACGGGGGGCCGGCGCGCCGCCAAGCACGCGGTGTTCACCACCCTCGTCCCCAAGAACACCCTCATCGGCTACTTCACCCCCGAGGACGGGCAGACGGTCGGCACGGGCATGATCGTCTCCCTTGACTTCAACCGGCCGGTCACCGACCGCGCCGCCGTCGAGCGCGCCGTCCGCGTCGCCTCCTCGCCCGCCGTCGAGATCGCCCCGCACTGGTTCGGCGACCGGCGCCTCGACTTCCGCCCCCGCGAGCGCTGGGTCCCCGGCACGAAGGTGACGCTCTCGCTGCGGCTGCTCGACGTCGAGACCGGCCCCGGGGTCTACGGGGTGCAGTCCAAGGACGTCACCTTCGACATCGGCCGGGACCAGACCAGCACCGTCGACGCCGCCGCGCACACCCTGACGGTGCGCCGCGGCGGGCAGGTCACGCGCGTCCTGCCGATCTCGGCGGGCGCCCCGTCCAACCCGACGTACAACGGCGCGATGGTCATCTCCGAGAAGCTCCGGCTGACCCGGATGAACGGGGACACGGTGGGCTTCGGCGGCGAGTACGACATCCCCGACGTCCCGCACGCCATGCGGCTCACCCGCTCCGGCACCTTCGTGCACGGCAGTTATTGGGCCACCCCCGGCACCTTCGGCGCGGCCAACACCAGCCACGGCTGCGTCGGCCTGCTCGACGTGAAGGGCGGCGGGACGGCCACCCCGGCGGGCTGGTTCTTCGCGCACTCGCTCGTCGGCGACCTCGTCACCGTCGTCAACTCCCACGACCGCACCGTCGCTCCCGACAACGGCCTGGGCGGCTGGAACATGGCCTGGGAGCAGTGGGCGGCCGGCGGCTGAGGGCGGGCCCCGCGACTGGGACGGAACGGTGACAATACCGGGATCCACAACACCGGTTCCGTGTGGTTCTCTAAGCGCTAGGTGAGGGGGACTCACCCTTGGGCCACGGGGCCACGGGCCGGTTTTGGGGAGACGTGAGTTGAAGGCGATACAGGGCGCGCCGGGCGCAAGGCGGACCACCTTGGCCCTCGCGGTGGGGGCGATGCTGCTCCTGGTCAGTGCGTGCGGGGGCAGCGCCAGCGGCGACAGCAAGGGCGGGGACAAGGCCAGGCCCGGTGCCTCGGCCTCGCAGGGCGGCAAGGGGGACACGACCGAGTCGCAGGCCGTCGTGACCATCGCGCCCGAGGACGGGGCCGACGAGGTGGCCACGACGGGGGACCTCAAGGTCACCGCGGGCAAGGGCAAGCTGACCTCGGTCGTGGTCAAGAGCGGCAAGGGCGACCCGGTCGAGGGCAAGATATCCGCCGACGGCAGCAGTTGGGAGCCGACCGAGACGCTCGGCACCTCCACCGAGTACTCGGTGGACGCGATAGCCAAGGACGGCGCGGGCCGCGAGTCGGCCAAGCACGCGAGCTTCACCACGGTCACCCCGAAGGACACCTTCATCGGCTTCTTCACCCCCGAGGACGGCCAGACGGTCGGCGTCGGCATGCCGGTCTCGCTCAAGTTCAACCGGGCGATCACCGACAAGAAGGCGGTCCAGGAAGCGATCGAGGTGACCGCGAACCCCTCGGTCCCCGTCGTCGGCCACTGGTACGGCGACCAGCGCGTCGACTTCCGTCCCGAGAAGTACTGGGCCAAGGGCACCAAGATCACGCTCTCCCTGCGGCTGAACGGGGTCGAGGGCGCGAAGGGCGTCTACGGCACCCAGTCCAAGGACGTGCACTACACCATCGGCCGCAGCCAGGTCAGCATCGTCGACGCCGCCAAGCACACGATGAAGGTCTACCGCGACGGCAGCCTGCTGAAGACCATCCCGATCACCTCGGGCGGGCCCGGCACGACGACCTACAACGGCAAGATGGTCATCACCGAGCGGTACAAGGTGACCCGCATGAACGGCGACACCGTGGGCTTCGGCGGTGAGTACGACATCAAGGACGTGCCCAACGCCCAGCGCCTGACCACCTCGGGCACCTTCATCCACGGCAACTACTGGGCCTCGCCCGGCACCTTCGGCAACGCCAACGTCAGCCACGGCTGCGTGGGCCTGCGGGACGTGCGCGGCGGCAACGGCGACACCCCGTCCTCGTGGTTCTACAACAACTCGATGATCGGTGACGTCGTGCAGGTCAAGAACTCCCACGACAAGACCGTGCAGTGGTGGAACGGGCTCAACGGCTGGAACCTGCCGTGGAGCCAGTGGACCCCCGCCTCCTGACGCGCCCCGTGAGGCACGTCGCAGCGTAAACGGGCGTTCACGGATACCCTCGTCGGCCATGACAGTTAATCTCGAGGTCGACGAGGGTGTCGGCACCATCCGCCTGGACCGCCCCCCGATGAACGCCCTGGACGTCGCGACCCAGGACCGGCTCCGCGAAGTGGCGGAGGAGGCCTCCCGGCGCGAGGACGTACGGGCCGTCGTGATCTGGGGCGGCGAGAAGGTGTTCGCGGCGGGCGCGGACATCAAGGAAATGCAGGTCATGGATTACGAGGCCATGGCCGTGCGGTCCCGCGCACTGCAGGACTCCTTCACGGCGGTCGCCCGGATCCCCAAGCCGGTGGTGGCCGCCGTGACCGGTTACGCCCTCGGCGGCGGCTGCGAACTCGCGCTCTGCGCCGACGTCCGGGTCGCCGCGGAGGACGCCAAGCTCGGCCAGCCGGAGATCCTGCTCGGCCTCATCCCCGGCGCGGGCGGCACGCAGCGGCTGTCGCGCCTGGTGGGTCCCGCCAAGGCGAAGGACCTGATCTTCACCGGCCGGATGGTCAAGGCCGACGAGGCGCTCACCATCGGCCTGGTGGACAAGGTGGTCCCGGCCGGGCAGGTGTACGCCGAGGCCCGCGCCTGGGCCGAGCGGCTGGCCCGGGGGCCGGCGCTGGCGCTGCGCGCCGCCAAGGAGGCCGTGGACGCCGGTCTCGAGACCGATCTGGAGACCGGCCTCACCATCGAACGGAACCTGTTCGCAGGGCTGTTCGCGACCGAGGACCGTACGACGGGCATGCGCAGCTTCGTCGAGGAGGGTCCGGGCAAGGCGAAGTTCCGCTAGACCCAACCCGGTTGAGTGACAGCCGGCGCCTGTCGGGTCGCCTTAAGCCGACCTTAAGAGGACCTTAAGGCGACCTGCGCCGGATTCCTCGACCGTTCGTCGTCGGCGCCCCCTTCGCGCAGGTGGGAAGGGTTGTGTGAGATCCATCATTGCCCTTGACATATGCCAGTACGGCAACTCGGAATGACGCGTTCCGCCCCGCCAATTCCCCCGATCCGCCCCGAACCGCCGTCGCGTACGGCCATCATGAGAGCATGGCGGGGCAGCAGGGAGCATCTGAGCAGCCGCAGCGGGTAACGGTCCCGGCGGCGGGGTGGCCGCCCACGGCGGTCGACGATCTGGCGGCGACGTCCCTCGATCTGTTGGGGAATCCCTCCGTGGACGAGGTGCGGCTCTCCTCGCGCCCCGAGTCCGCGGCCACAGCCCGGCGGCTGAGCCGTTCGGTGCTCCGGCTCTGGGGTCTGCCCCAGTTCAACGACGTCGTCGAGTTACTCGTCTCCGAACTCGTCGGCAATGCCGTGCGTCACACCGGGGCCCGTACCTTCGGCCTGCGCATGCTGCGCCGCCGCGGCTGGATCCGGGTGGAGGTGCGCGACCCCTCGCGGGCGCTGCCCTGCCTGATGCCGGTGCGCGAGATGGACGTGAGCGGGCGGGGTCTCTTCCTGATCGACAAGCTCGCCGACCGCTGGGGGGTGGATCTGCTGCCACGCGGCAAGACCACCTGGTTCGAAATGCGGGTCATGGACCGGTGAACACCAAATGAACAGCTAACCTGCGTTTACAAGGTCAGTGTCCCACCTCACTCCCACATCGTGAGGTTTCAGCTGCGATGTCTCGTATAGTTGTGGAGCAACGACCCCCATGACCCGGGCTCGGTCGTCCCATGGCGTCGTGGATCACACCCCCTGGCTCCACGACGAATCGAGAGGCCCCAGCAGCGTCCCACAACGATGCGCAGGGGCCTCTTTCGTCTTCCGGCGGGACACGCCGACAAGGGTGACCATTCCGGCGACCGGGCGATACCGGGGTGATCGTGGGCATATGATCGCACTGCGCACGCTGCGCCGGCTTTGCGCCGCCGCCCTTTCCCTGGGGGTGCTCGCACTCCCCGTCTGCACGGCCGCCGCGGCCGTCGCCCCGGGTCTTCCACGCGACCCGGCCGTCCCCGAATGGTGCCCCGTCGTTCCCGACCGGCTCTACGCCGCCGCGGACACCAGCGTCGACCTCGACCGGATCAGGCCCGACGAGCCGGCCTGGCGCTCCAACTGCAACGCCCTCTTCCGTGGCGACGACCGCCCTCCGGAGACCGTCTTCAAGGACGGCCTGCGTCCCGAGGACGTGGGCGACGGCGAGTACGACCTGCAGGCCTACGCCCGCCGGGAGCAACCCTCGCCGTTCGTGGCCACCACCTACGACCGCGAGGCCCTGCGGCAGCAGACGGCCGCCTACCACTACTACATCGACGCCCCTGGCGGCATCGAGCTCGACGAGACCCTCGGTACCCGTGAACTGCGTTCGGCCCGTACCGGCGTGGTCTTCCCCGGGGGCATCGCCCGCCAGTTCGTCGTGAAGGCCTGCCCGGTGGACAAGGCCACCAAGGCCGAGCTCACGGCCCGGTGCGTGGTCAACCCCGCGTACTCGCCGTGGCGCGGCTGGCCGGCCCCCGACTGGACGGGGGTGAAGGAGCCCGCCGGCCCCGCTGCACCCGCTGCCCCCTCCGCGCCTCCCGCCGCCCCGTCGGCGCCTCCGGCGGCCAAGCCGGGTGCGTCACCGGCCGGCCGGCCCTCCGCGCCTCCGGCGGCCAAGCCGGGTGCGTCACCGGAGGTCCGTCCCTCCGCACCGCCCGCCGTCCCGCAGGGGACACCGCCCGCCGCCCAGCCGGGCGCGCCACGGTCCTCGGTGGAGGGCGGGGACGGCCCGGTGGGCTGAGGGCGGCCTTCCCGCCGTGCGGTGCGGTGACCGGCCCCGGCCGGTCACCGCACCGCGTCCGGCGGGGGAGACGTCGAACTCCGGCGGCGGCGCCCCCGGGCCGAGGGCGCCGGCGAACGGGAACGGCGGCCACCGGCGCTCCGTGAGCGTGGTGGCCGCCGTTCGTACGGTCAACCGTCCCCCCGTGCCGTCTCCTCGGCAGCCTGCGGCGCGACGGTCAGCCGAGCCGCAGCACCGAGGTCAGGACCTTGTCCAGGGTCGCCGCGGGGTCCTCCACGGCCTCGCGGCTCCGCCAGGCGACGAAGCCGTCCGGGCGGACCAGGATCGCGCCGCTCGGCGTCATGCCGTGCACCGCGGTCCAGTCCGTGCCCGCCTCGGGCACCAGGTCGGCCTGCGTGGACTCGCCGAGCCGGTACGCCTGCAGCGGCACCCCGAGGCGCTCCGCGACCGTGCGGGCCGCGTCGTGCCAGGCCGTGCCCTTCGGCCCGTCGCCGGTGAGCAGCACCATGGAGCGCTCGTACAGGTCCAGCGTGGAGCGGCGCTCGCCGTCCCGGGTGGTCACCCACACGTGCGGGGAACGGCCACCGGGTTCGGCGACCGGCCGGAAGTCCTCGGGGACGACCGGCCGCCCCGGGTCCGCGCCCAGGAACGCGCCCTCGGGGTAGCGGTAGCCCAGCGCGACCACCAGGACCCCCTTCTGGGGCCCGCCGCCGGCCGGCGGCGCGTAGCCCGGGTGGGCGTGCTCGGCGGAACGGGCGGAGGCCCGCTCGCTGGTGGCCACGGCGACCGGGCGGCGCTCGGCCTCGTACGTCTCCAGCAGCTCCGGCCCGGCCCAGCCCCCGGTCACCGCGGCGAGCTTCCACGCCAGGTTGTGGGCGTCCTGGATGCCGGTGTTGGAGCCGAAGGCGCCGGTGGGGGACATCTCGTGGCACGAGTCGCCGGCGAGCAGCACCCGCCCGCGCCCGTAGGAGTCCGCGACCCGCTCCGCGGCCCGCCAGGGGGCCCGGCCGGTGATCTCGATCTCCAGGTCCGGCACGCCCACCGCGGTGCGGATGTGCGCGGCCAGCCGCTGGTCGGTGAAGTCCTCCGGCGACTCGCCCCGCTCGGGGTGCCAGGGCGCGTGGAAGACCCAGTTCTCCTGGTTGTCGACCGGCAGCAGCACGCCGTCGGCGTCCGGATTGGTCAGGTAGCACGCGATGAAGTAGCGGTCGCCCACCGCGTCGGCCAGCCGCTTGGCGCGGAAGGTCGCGCTGATGTTGGCGAAGAGGTCGCCGCGTCCGGTGTGACCGATGCCCAGGGCGCTGCGCACCGGGCTGCGCGGACCGTCGGCCGCGACGAGGTAGTCGGTCCTGACGGTGCTGCGGTCGCCGGTCTCCCGGTCCATCAGCTCGCAGGTGACGCCGTCCTCGTCCTGGGTGAACGACACCAGCTCGGTGCTGAAGCGCAGGTCGCCGCCGAGCGTGCGGGCGTAGTCCAGGAGCACCGGCTCCAGGTCGTTCTGGCTGCACAGGCACCAGCCGCTGGGGCTGATGCCGGACAGCCGGCCGCCCGGGTCGATCTCCCGGAACAGCCATTCGGCGTTGTCGGAGGTCAGCGAGTCGGCCTGCAGGATGCCGTGGTTGTCGGCGAGTACGGAGGCGGCCTGCCGGATCAGCGGCTCGGCCCCGGCCGTACGGAACAGCTCCATGGTCCGCAGGTTGTTGCCGCGGCCACGGGGGTGGATGGAGGTACCCGGGTGCTTCTCGGCGAGGACGTGCCGGACGCCGAGCCGGCCCAGGAAGACTGAGCTGGAGAGCCCGACGAGGGAGCCCCCCACGATGAGGACCGGAACCCGGTCTTCGGCCTGTGGAGTCATAGCTCCCTTGATGCCCGATTACCGGGGGTATTTTCGCCCGTCACCCAATTGGATCACATATCTCGCACCGGTTGGGCCACCACAGCACGATCGTTGGACGACGGACCTCGGGGGTTGCTCGCTCTCGGAAGAGGTGGAATATGCCGGCCCAGGCCGAAAAGGTCTCGCAGTCCGCGCTCGATGGCAATCGCCTGCGCGTCGTCCTCATGCTTGATGTTGAAGACGACGCCGAGCAGCGGTTTCTTGACGCGTATGACCAGATGTGCCGCCACGTCGCTGCCGTGCCCGGACACGTCAGCGACCAGCTTTGCCAGTCGATCGAAAATCCCTCGCAATGGCTGATCACCAGTGAGTGGGAGAGTGCGCTGCACTTCCTCGCCTGGGTGGACAGCCCGACCCACCTGGAGATGGTGCAGCCGATGCACGGCTGCGTGAAGGACACCCGCTCGCTCCGCTTCGGGGTGCTGCGGGAGACCCGTACCTCCTACGAGTCCGGTCGCATGCAGACCGTGCCGAGGGTCGGGGACGGGATCATCCGCCACGCCATCACCTTCACCGTGAAGCCCGGCAGCGAACAGCAGGTGGCGGACATCCTGTCCGGTTACACCTCGCCGCAGGCCGTGGTCGACGAGAACACGCGGCTGCGCCGCACCTCGCTGTTCATGCACGGCAACCGTGTCGTGCGCGCCGTGGAGGTGGAGGGCGACCTGGCCAGGGCACTGCGCCATGTCGCCCGCCAGCCCGAGGTGCGGGCGGTCGAGGAAGCCATCAACCCCTACCTGGAGGTGGACCGGGATCTCAACGACCCGGGCTCGGCACGGGAGTTCTTCGCCCGCGCCGCGCTCCCGGCCGTGCACCACGTCGCCAAGGGCACCGACCGGCCGGAGGACCTGAGCCGTCACGCCCTGATCTACCCGGCCAAGGCGGGCTCCGGCCAGGCCGTCGCCAAGATGCTCGCCCAGCAGGACGAGGAGGCCGTGGACGTCCGCAAGGGGCCGCTCGCGCGCAGCACCGTCTTCCTGCGCGAGAGCGAGGACATCGTTGTGCGCCTGGTCGACCTGCGGGTCCCGGTCGAGGAGGCCTCGCTCATCGCCGTGGGCGCCGCCGGCAAGCACAAGGCCGGCGTCCTCGCCAGGCTGCTCGACCTCGGTCCCGACTGGGACCTCGCGGACGAGCAGGGCCTGAAGCGGTTCCTCGTCGAATACGACATGCGCATGGTCACCGACCGCAGCGCGGCCACGTCCTGACCCGTACGAGCCATCGGCAGCCGGCAGGTACCGGCCGGCCCGGGGTGCGCCCCGGGCCGGCCCCGCCGGAGGAGGCAAGCATGGATGATCTTCTGACCAACGAACGGAACGTCCCGTTCACGCCGACCATCGTGAACCTGGGGGACACCCCGCACAACCGCCGTCGCGGCGGCGACCTGCGGGCGATGCTCACCCCGACCGCGTGCGGCGCCACCAGCGGCTTCATGGGCGTCGCGCTCGTGGAGCCCGGTGACCGGATCGGCGAGCACTACCACCCGTACTCGGAGGAGTTCGTGTACGTGGTGTGCGGTGCGCTTGAGGTGGACCTCGACGGGGAGCCGTACGTGCTCCGCCCGGAGCAGGGCCTGATGATCCCGCCGTACGTCCGCCACCGTTTCCGCAACGTCGGCGACACCGAGGCCCGGCTCGTCTTCCACCTCGGTCCGCTCGCTCCGCGCCCGGAGCTGGGCCATGTCGACACCGAGCCCACCGAGCAGACCGAGGACGCGGCGTCATGACCCGCCGGGTGGCGGTCACCGGGGCCGGTGTCGTCGCCCCCGGCGGTGTCGGGGTCCCCGCTTTCTGGGAACTGCTCACCGCCGGCCGGACGGCGACCCGCGGGATCACGCTCTTCGACCCGACGGGCTTCCGGTCCCGCATCGCCGCTGAGGTCGACTTCGACGCGGCGGCCTGCGGGCTGAGCCCGCGGGACCTGGAACGCGCCGACCGGTACGTCCAGTTCGCGCTCGTCGCGGCCGCCGAGGCGGTCCGCGACGCCGGGCTGGAACTGGACGAGGAGGACCCCTGGCGGGTCGGGGTCTCCCTCGGCACCGCCGTCGGAGGCACCACCCGGCTGGAACACGACTACATACGCGTCAGTGAACGTGGCACCCGCTGGGACGTCGACCACCGGCAGGCGGGTGCGCACCTGCACCGGGCGTTCGCGCCCAGCGCGCTCGCCTCGGAGATAGCCGAACGGCACGGCGCCCGCGGTCCCGTGCAGACCGTCTCCACGGGCTGCACCTCCGGCCTGGACGCCGTGGGCTACGCGTTCCAGACCATCGAGGAGGGACGCGCCGACATCATCATCGCCGGTGCGTCGGACTCCCCGATCTCACCCATCACGGTGGCCTGCTTCGACGCCATCAAGGCCACTTCCCCCAACAACGACGACCCGGCCCACGCCTCCCGTCCCTTCGACGCCCGCCGCGACGGCTTCGTCATGGGCGAGGGCGGCGCCGTGCTGATCCTGGAGGAACTGGAGCACGCCAAGGCCCGCGGTGCCCGGATCTACTGCGAGATCGGTGGCTACGCCACGTACGGCAACGCCTACCACATGACCGGGCTCACCACCGACGGCCTGGAGATGTCCGAGGCCATCGACCAGGCACTGGACCACGCCAGGATCGACCCGTCGGGCGTCGACTACGTCAACGCGCACGGCTCGGGCACCAAGCAGAACGACCGCCACGAGACCGCGGCGGTGAAGCGCTCGCTGGGCGCGCATGCCTACTCCACGCCCATGAGCTCCATCAAGTCCATGGTCGGCCACTCCCTGGGTGCGATCGGCGCGATCGAACTGGCCGCCTGCACCCTGGCCCTCGCCCACGGCGTGGTGCCACCGACCGCCAACTACGAGACCCCGGACCCGGAGTGCGACCTGGACTACGTCCCGCGCACCGCCCGTGAGCTGAAGCTGCGCACCGTGCTGTCGGTCGGCAGCGGATTCGGCGGGTTCCAGTCCGCGGTCGTCCTCAACCGACCGGAGGGGAGCCAGCGATGAACACGCAAGCGGTGGTCACCGGCATCGGCGTCGTCGCGCCGAACGGCATCGGAGCCGACGCCTTCTGGAAGGCGACCAGGGAAGGTGTCGCCGTCCTCGACGCGGTCACCCGCGAGGGATGCCGGGACCTGCCGCTTCGGGTCGCGGGGGAGGTCCGCGGCTTCGAGGTGTCGGCGGTCGTCGAGGACCGCTACACCGTGCAGACCGACCGGTTCACCCACTTCGCGATGGCGGCCGCCGACCAGGCCATCGCCGACTCGGGCCTGCGCTTCGACGAGGAGTCACCCTTCGACATCGGAGTGGTGACGGCGGCCTGTTCCGGCGGTGGCGAGTTCGGCCAGCGCGAACTGCAGCACCTGTGGGGCAAGGGGCCGAACTTCGTCGGCCCGTACCAGTCCATCGCGTGGTTCTACGCGGCGAGCACCGGTCAGATCTCGATCCGCGGCGGCTTCAAGGGCCCCTGCGGCGTGGTGGCCAGCGACGAGGCCGGTGGTCTCGACGCCATCTCCCACGCCTGCCGCAACATCACCCGTGGCAACGGCACCCGGGCCGTCGTCGTCGGCGCCGCCGAGGCGCCGCTGGCGCCGTACTCGGGTGTCTGCCAGCTCGGATACGAAGAACTCAGCCTGGAGGAGGATCCCGAACGGGCCTATCTGCCCTTCACCCGGCACGCCCGCGGTTTCGCCCCCGCCGAGGGCGGCGCGATGCTCGTGGTCGAGGACCCCGAGCACGCCGCCGGCCGCGGGGCCGAGGTGCAGGCCGTCATCGCGGGGCACGGTGCCACCTTCACCGGGGCCTCGCGCTGGGCGGAGTCCCGTGAGGGACTGGCCCGCGCCATCCGCGACGCCCTCGCGGAAGCCGGGTGCGCACCCGGGGACATCGATGTGGTCTTCGCCGACGCACTCGGCACCCCGGAGGCCGACCGCGCCGAGGCGCTGGCCCTGGCCGACGTGTTCGGCAAGCGCGCCCGGAAGATTCCCGTGACCGCCCCCAAGACCGGCACCGGCCGCGCCTACTGCGGCGCCCCGGTGCTCGACGTGGCCGCAGCCGTGTTCGCCCTGCGGCACGCAGTCGTGCCCCCCACCCCCAACATCACCGACACCTGCCACGACCTCGACCTGGTCATCGGCCGGCCCCGGCCGGCGGAACTGCGGACCGCGCTGGTGCTCAGCCGCGGCCTCATGGGTTCCAACTCGGCCCTGGTTGTCCGGGCGTAGCGCAGGCGCAGTGAAGGAGAGCTCTTCCATGAGCAAGGAACTGACCTACGGCGAACTCGCCACCCTGATGAAGTCCAATGCCGGCATCACCGTCGACGTGGCCCTGCTGAGCGGCCACCCGGAGACACCCTTCGCCGAGTACGGCCTGGACTCGCTCGGCCTGCTCGGCATCGTCGGCGCCCTGGAGAACGACCGGGGCATCCCGATCGCCGGCGACGCCGACTCGTGCAAGACCCCCGGCGCCTTCATGGACGTCGTCAACACCTCACTCAAGGCAGGAGTCTGACCATGCCCGGCCACACCGAGAACGAGATCACCATCCCCGCCCCGATGGACGTCGTCTGGGACGTCACCAACGACGTGGAGGGCTGGCCGGACCTGTTCAGCGAGTACGCCTCCGTGGAGATCGTGGAGCGCGAGGGCGACCGGGTCGTCTTCCGGCTCACCATGCACCCCGACGAGCACGGCCAGGTGTGGAGCTGGGTCTCCGAGCGGATCGCCGACCGCGCCACCCGCACGGTGCGCGCGCACCGGGTCGAGACCGGCCCGTTCCAGTACATGGACATCCACTGGCAGTACGAGGAGGTCCCCGGCGGCACCCGGATGCGCTGGACCCAGGACTTCGCCATGAAGCCCGGCGCCCCCCTCGACGACGAGGCGATGACCGCCCGGATCAACGACAACTCCAAGATCCAGCTGGAGCTGATCCGCGAGCGCATCGTGCAGCGCCACGGGGGCGGCGCGGCATGAAGACCTACCGCAGCCTGATCGTGGCCAGGATGAAGCCCGGCGTCGAGGAGCAGGTGGCGCAGGTCTTCGCCGAGTCCGACAAGGGCGAACTGCCGGGTCTGATCGGGGTCACCGGACGCAGCCTGTTCCAGTTCGGCGACATCTACCTGCACCTGGTCGAGGCCGAGCGGCCGCCCGGCCCGGAGGTCGGCAGGTACAAGGACCACCCGGCGTTCCGGGACATCAGCGACCAGCTGTCGTCCTTCATCTCCGCGTACGACCCCGAGACCTGGCGCGAGCCCAAGGACGCCATGGCCCGGGAGTTCTACCGCTGGGAGCGCAGTGGCTGACACGGCCACCGCCGAGCCGGACTGGGTGCGCTGCGAGCGCTGTGCCGCGCTCGTCTACGGCAAGCGCTACACCCGTACGCTGCGCGTCTGTCCCGAGTGCGGCGCGCACGGCCGGCTCACCGCCCGGCAGCGGCTCGACCAGCTGCTGGACCCCGGCTCCTGCCGGCCGCTCGCCGCGGAGCGCGGCGAGCGGCCGGCGGAGCACGACCCGCTGGGCTTCACGGACACCCGCCCGTACGCCGAGCGGCTGCGCGAGGCCCGCACGGCGACCGGCCTGGACGAGGCCGTCGTCTGCGTGCACGGCACCGTCGAGGGACAGCCGGTCGTGGTCGCCGCGATGGACTTCCACTTCCTCGGCGGCAGTCTCGGCCTGGGCGTCGGCTCGCACATCACCCGGGCCGCCCGGACCAGTCTGCGACGGCGCGTCCCCCTGCTGCTCGTGACCGCCTCCGGCGGCGCCCGTATGCAGGAGGGCGCCCTGTCGCTGATGCAGATGGCCAGGACCGCCCAGGTGCTCACCGAACTCGACGAGGCGGGCGTCCTGGTGGTGTCCCTGGTCACCGACCCCACCTACGGAGGCGTCGCCGCCTCCTACGCGACCCTCGCCGACGTCATCATCGCCGAGCCCGGCGCCCGGATGGGCTTCGCCGGGCCGCGCGTCATCCAGCAGACCACCGGCCAGCGGCTCCCCGAGGGCTTCCAGACCGCGGAGTTCCTCCTCGCGCGCGG
Organism: Streptomyces sp. PA03-1a; assembly: GCF_033792805.1. NCBI lineage: Bacteria > Bacillati > Actinomycetota > Actinomycetes > Kitasatosporales > Streptomycetaceae > Streptomyces > Streptomyces sp. PA03-1a. The sequence goes on along the minus strand of NZ_JARAVO010000072.1, from coordinate 6,140 downwards.
CCTCATCGACGACGTCGTCCCCCGCGCCGCGCTCCGCCCGACGCTGGCCCGGCTGCTGCGGCTGCGCTCCGGCGGCGCCGCGGCGGACCGGGAGCGCGGGCCCGCGGTCCGCGTCGTCCGCACGGCGGACGAACTGCCGGAGCGGGACGCCTGGGAGGCGGTACGGCTGGCCCGGCACCCGCTGCGGCCCACGGCGGCCGACTACGCGGCCCATCTGCTCCAGGACTTCCACGAACTGCACGGCGACCGGCTGGCCGCCGACTGCCCGGCCGTCATCGGCGGTCCTGGCCTGCTCCACGGCAGCCCGGTCATGCTGATCGGCCACCACAAGGGCGGCCCCGGGCTGGAGGAGCGCAGGCGGCGGCACTTCGGCATGGCCACCCCGGCCGGCTACCGGAAGGCGGCCCGCCTGATGCGCACCGCCGCCAAGCTGGGCATGCCGGTGGTGACCCTCATCGACACCCCGGGCGCCAACCCGGGGCCGGAGGCGGAGAGCGGCGGCCAGGCCCTGGCCATCGCCGAGACCCTGCGGCTGATGGCCCGGCTGCCCGTGCCGGTCGTCGCCGTGATCACCGGCGAGGGCGGCAGCGGCGGCGCACTGGCGTTCGCCGTCGCCGACCGGGTCCTGGTCAGCGCCAACGGCATCTACTCCGTGATCAGCCCCGAGGGCTGCGCCGCGATCCTGTGGAAGGACCCCGGCGCCGCCCCCGCGGCGGCGGCCGCCCTGCGGCTGCACGCACGCGATCTGCTCCGGCTGGGCATCGTCGACGGTGTGGTCCCCGAGCCGCCCGACGGCGCCCACGGGGACCACGCCCACGCGGCCGCCCTCGTCGGCGGCGCGCTCTCGGCCGCCCTGGACGAACTGCGTCCCTGGGCCCCCGACCGGCTGCTGGCCGAGCGCCGCGACCGGTTCCACCGTTTCGGCCGACTGGAGGAGGAGGCAGCACCGTGACACTCCACGGCGACGACAGGACGGCCCGCCCCCCGGGCGCGGGCAAGGCCCTCAACGGAACGTCCCCCGGCAGTGCGCCGGCCGCGCTCCCGGTGCTGGATGCGGTCTGCCGCAGCGCCACCGAACTGGCCCGCTCCATGCCCACCCCGCCGCAGCGGATCAGGCTGCGGCACGGGCAGACGGCGGTCGAGATCGAGTGGCCGCAACCGCAGGCGGAGCCGCCCGCGTCCACTGCCGCGCACATTGCCGCACCCGCTCCGGCGGCGGAGGCGGCCGCGGCACCGGCGACCCCTCCCGCGGCCGCCCCCGCACCGGCGTCCTCCGCAGGCCGGGCCCAGGGCGCACCGGAGGCGCAACAGGCGCACGGAGCGCACGACTCCACGTCGCTTCACTACGTCTGCGCCCCCACTGTGGGCACCTTCTACCACGCCCCGGAACCCGGCGAGCGCCCGTGCGTGAGCCTCGGCGACCTCGTACGCCCCGGCCAGCCCGTGGGCGTCCTGGAGGTCATGAAGATGATGAGCGTCGTCGAGGCGGACGTGGCCGGCCGGGTCGTGGAGGTCGTCGTCCCGGACGGGCAGCCCGTCGAGTTCCAGCAGGCGCTGATCGCACTGGAGCCGATACCGGTGGGGGAGTGAGGGCCGGTGTTCTCCACCGTCCTGGTCGCCAACCGTGGCGAGATCGCGCTGCGGGTCGCGCGCGCCTGCCGTGAACTCGGCATCCGGACCGTCGCGGTGTACTCCACCGCCGACCGCGACTCGGCCGTCGTGCGCTTCGCCGACGAGGCCGTGCACATCGGACCGCCCCCGGCGAGGGCGAGCTACCTCAACATCCCCGCCGTCGTCGAGGCCGCCCGCCGCACCGGCGCGCAGGCCGTCCACCCCGGTTACGGCTTCCTGTCCGAGGACCCCGACTTCGCCGAGGTCTGCGAGGCCAACGGCCTCACCTTCATCGGGCCCTCCCCCGAGGTGCTGTCCCGGCTCGGCGACAAGGCCGCCTGCCGCGCGCTGATGGCCGAGGCCGGACTGCCCGTGCTGCCCGGCAGCACGGGCCCGCTGGCCGGCGCCGCCGACGCGAAGGAGGCGGCGCAGCAGACCGGTTACCCGGTGATCCTCAAGGCCGTCGCGGGCGGCGGCGGACGCGGCATGGCCGTGGTCACCGACCCGGACCGGCTGCTGGACACCTACAAGCGCACCGCGGCGCACGCCCGCGCCGTCTTCGGCGACGACCGGCTCTATCTGGAGCGGTACGTCGAGCGGGCCCGCCACGTGGAGGTGCAGGTGCTCTGCGACCGGCACGGCGCGGTCGTCCACCTCGGCGAGCGCGACTGCTCGGTGCAGCGGCACCACCAGAAGCTGGTCGAGGAGACCCCCGCCCCCGACCTGCCGGCGCGGTTGCGGTCGCAGATGTGCGACGCGGCCGTGCGCGGCGCCCGGGCGGTCGGCTACACCGGCGTGGGCACCTTCGAGTTCGTGCTCACCCCGGAGCGCGACTTCCATCTGATGGAGGTCAACTGCCGGCTCCAGGTGGAGCACCCGGTCACCGAGATGGTCACCGGGATCGACCTGGTCCGTGAGCAGATCCTGGTCGCCGCGGGCCATCCGCTGACCCTGCGCCAGGAGGACGTCGTGCACCGCGGGGTCGCCGTCGAGTGCCGGGTCAACGCCGAGGATCCCGCCCGGGACTTCGCGCCGACCCCGGGTCTGCTCACGGAGTTCGAGGTGCCCGGCGGGCCCTTCGTACGGGTGGACACCCATGCCTTCCCCGGCTGGCGGATCGGCCCCGACTACGACTCCCTGCTCGCCAAGGCCGTCGTCTGGGCCCCGGACCGGGAGCGGGCGCTGGCCCGGATGGACCGCGTCCTGGAGGAACTGCGGGTGCGCGGCGAGGGTGTGCGCACCACGGCGGGCTTCCTGCGCAAGGTGCTGGCCCGCCCGGAGTTCCGGGCGGGCCGGCACACCACCTCTCTGGTGGGGGAGATGACCGGCTAGCGGGTCACCGCGCCCCGCCGACCGTGCTGTGCAGGGCGTGCAGGTAGGCGTTGACCGGGGCCACCTCGCCCACCTGCAGCCCGGCCTCCGTCATCAGCTTCACCATGCTGTCCCGCGTGTGCTTCTGGCCGCCGACGTTCAGCAGCAGGAGCAGGTCCATGGCGGTGGTGAAGCGCATGGAGGGCGTGTCGTCGACGAGGTTCTCGATGACGATCACCTTCGCGCCGGCGCCGCCCGCTGCGACGACGTTGCGCAGCGTGCGGCGCGTGCTGTCGTCGTCCCACTCCAGGATGTTCTTGATGATGTACATGTCGGCGGCCACCGGGATGTCCACCCGGCAGTCCCCGGGCACCAGCCGGGCCCGCGCGGCGAGCGGACCGCCCTCGCGCAGCCGCGGGTCGGCGCCGGCCACGACCTTCGGCAGGTCCAGCAGCGTGCCCTGCAGGTCGGGGTGCTTCTCCAGCAGGGCGGCCAGCACGTGCCCCTGGCCGCCGCCGATGTCGGCGACCGAGCGGACGCCGGACAGGTCGAGCAGCGCCGCGATGTCCTCGGCGGACTGCCGGCTGGAGGCGGTCATGGCGCGGTCGAAGACCCGGGCGCTGTCGCGGGCGTCGTCGTGGAGGTACTCGAAGAACTCCTTGCCGAAGACCTCCGGGAAGATGTTGCGGCCGCCGCGCACCGCCTCGTCCAGCCGCGGCCAGACCTCCCACGTCCACGGCTCGGTGCACCACAGCGCGATGTAGTGCAGGGTGTTCGGGCTGTCCTTGCGGAGCATCCGGGACATCTCGGTGTGGGCGAAGCGGCCGTCCGCCTGCTGCTCGAAGACCCCGTACGCGGCCAGGGCGAGCAGCAGCCGGCGCAGCTGGCGCGGCGCCGTGCCGACCATGGCCGCGAGCTCGTCGACGGTCGAGGGCTCCTTGCCGAGCGCGTCCGGCACGCCGAGCCTGGCCGCGGCCCGTACGGCGGCGGCGCAGGCGGCGCCGAAGACGAGCTCGCGCAGGCGCATCGCCGGCGGCGTGGCGGACTCGGCGGGCGCCGCGGTCGCGGTGCCGTCCGCGTTGGTGGCTTCTGTCAAGGTCATTCCTCGCACAACCCCTTCGGTTCGGAGACGCGGCACTTGTTGTCACGGAGGACATTCACGGTGCCCTGGTCACGGTCGGCCAGATCGGCCGGGCGGTTGCCCAGGGTCGTGTTGCCCCGGACGGTGTTGCCGGTGTCGGGGGCGCCCACCACGCTGCGGAAGAGCACGATCCCGCCGGACATCGGTGAGGTGCCGTGGTTGTCCACGACCCGGTTGCGGACCACCAGGGTCCGCTCTGCCCCTGTCAGCACGATCCCGGCACCCTGGATGAAGGGGAGCCGGGCGTTGGGCGGGCAGTACTTGTTGTTCGCCGCCACGAGGTTGTCGGAGACGGTCAGGCCCCCGGCACGGGGGACGCCCTCGTCCCCGACGACGAAGACGCCGCCGCAGTTGGCGGTGATGTGGTTGTCGACGACCCCCAGGTTGCGCACCCGGCGCAGCACGACCCCGATCCGGTTGCCCGTCAGCTCGTTGCCGCTGATGCGGGCGCGCTCGGTGTCCAGCGCGCCGCCCTCCGAGTCCGCGGTGTTGGCCAGGAAGATCCCCGACTCGCCGTTCTGCCGGGAGACGTTGTCCCGCAGCAGCGTCCGCACCGAGTGCTGGACGCCGATGCCCTGGTGCCCGTTGTCCTCGGCGGTCACGTCACTGACCTCGAGACCGTCGGTCCACGAGGCGTCGACGCCGTTCTTGCGGAAGCCGGAGACCGAGAGCGACATCAGCCGCACACCGTCCAGCCCGCTCTGCTCCGTTCCGGTGACGCACAGCCCGTGGCCCGCCAGGGCGCAGGCGTTCTGGTCGCTCCGGCCGGCCGGGGTGAGGACGGTGTCGGTGCCGTGGCCGATCAGCGTCAGCCGGGGCTTGGTCACGTTGACGCTGCCCGGGTAGGTCCCGGGGAGGATCTCGATGACGTCGCCCGGCCGGGCCCGGTCCACCGCAGCCTGGACGGACTCCCCGGGCCGGACGACGAGCGCGCCCGGCGCGGCCTCGGCCCGGGGGACGGCGCACAGCCCCAGCGCGCTGACGACCGCGACCACGGCGGCCGCCTGGGGCCGACGAAGTGTCATGACTGCCGTACCTGCTTTCCGGGTGACGTCCGAGTCACCTGAAATCTGACGCTATGAGTGGTTCTGCCGTATCGCCACTCTGCCGGGGCATCAGAGGCGGCAGCGGACGGAGGGCCGCACGGGCACCACCACCCGGTGACCGAGCACGCCCGCGTCCACCGTTCCGTCGGCCGCCGCGTACCAGCGCCAATGGGCGCCCGGGACATGGCCGACCGTCAGGACCGTCCAGCCGCCGCCCTTCGGGCCCGCCAGCGTCGCCAGCACGCGGGCCTCCTCGGCGTCCGGCCGGTGCAGCAGCACGACCAGCCCCGCCGGGACCTGCGGCGCCCCCGCGCCGCGCAGCGCGGCGATCTGACGGACGCTCCGGACCCGGACCACGGCGGGCGGCCCGGGCAGGTCACGGGCACCGGGACCGACGGCGACCACCACGGTGCGGCCCGCGGGCGCCGCCTCCAACACCCCGTCCACCAGGGCGAGCACCGCGTCCCGCGCGACCGCGGGATCCCCGAGCACGCTGAGGACGCCGCCGATCCGCGCGAGGTTCACCAGCAGCTGCCCCCGGCCGACCGCGCCCAGCCTGGTCAGTTGGGGGAGCGGCCCCGGGCCGGTGGCGGCCGTCTCGGCCGGTACGAGACCCGTGCGCTCCCAGCGGGTCGGGGTCAGCGCCGTCCACGGCGCCGGGGCGGGCCCGCACGCCGAGACCGTGGCCAGCACCCGGCCAGGCTCGGCGAGCACGCCCCGCACCCGGACCGGGCTGCCGGGCCGTCCCGCCAGGGCCAGTTCACGCAGTGCGTGCCGCACCACCAGCGGGGTACGGGTGTCCGCCGCGAGCCGGCGGCCGAGCGCCGCCCGCCGGCGCCGTCGCAGCGCCCGCAGCAACGGACGGCGGCCCACGGCGAGGCCGGCCAGCAGCACCACCACGCCGACCCCCGCCGCCGCCTCGTACGGCGGCAGGCCGGCGTCACCACGGGACGGACGGGGCGCACCGGCGGCGGTCGCCGGTCCTTGTGGCACCAGCCGTACGGGGGCCCTTAAAAACAATCCCCAACCCC